>NZ_JBEZNQ010000119.1:0-15799 GCF_040653315.1 Streptomyces sp. NPDC047981
CTCTGCGAGGCCGTCGCCGGGCCGCCCGGCTGGCTTCCGGCCCTCGCGGCGGAGCTGCACCGCGTCGGCCTCGGCGCCGACTGGTCCACCCTCCTCTGGGAGGCGGCCTCGCTGCCGCCCGGCCGGCTCGCCGCCGTCGCCGGGGCGCTCGCCGACGCGGGCAGGGCCGAGGACTGCGAGCACCTGCTGCGGCAGGGCGTCGCCCGGCCGGTCGGCGAACTGGCGGGCGCGTGTGCCGCGTTGCGCGCCGAGGGGCATCAGCGGGAGGCGGACGCCCTGCTCGCGGCCTTCGTCCGGGCCCGTACCCCCGAGGACGCCGCACGTCTCGCCGCCGCCGACCCGCACACCCTGATCCCCCTGCTGCGCACCGCCGCCCGCGCGGTCTCCCCGGCCCGCGAACGCGACCTGGTCCACGCCCTGCGCGTCGCGGGCATGGCCGGAGCGTGAGACGCGGCCCCGCTACCGCGCGCCCTGGGCGAGCGCACCCTCCGGGCTGTACGCGGCGAACGCCGGAGCACCGTCCGCCGGGGCCTGCTCGCCTCCGGTGAGCCACAGCCGGGTCGGAGCGTCGGTCGGCCGCCAGAGCGCGGCGTAACCGTCCGGACCGGTGACGAGCGCGGCGGACTCGACCGCCCAGGCGTCCCGCCCGCCCTTCCACAGCTGGAAGGAGGCCGGGCGGCCGAACTCCGGGGCGACGGAGATGACGTAGGTGTCGCGCGCGCCGGCCTCGAAGTCGTTGTGGTCGGCCGTGTCGAGGACCGTCCACGCGGAGGTGCGCCCGGCCTCGTCCGTGAGCCGCGCCTGGACGTCGCTGTCCGTGCCGGCCCCGGGGGTGTCGGGGGTCGTCAGGGTCACCCGGTAGACCGCCGCCCCGGCCGCGCCGGTGTCCGGGGGCGCCGACGTGGTGCCCGGGCTCGGCGGCGCGACGGCGGGCGCGGTGGCGGGCCCGGCGGGCCCGGGGGATCCCGCGGAGGCGTCGTCGGGTCCGGCCGATCCGGAGGTGAGCGCCCCGACCGTGAGCCCGCCCGCCGCGCACGCCACGAGGACCGCCCCCGCCCACACGCCCTTGCGCCCGCGCCCCGACGATCCGCGTTCCGACGACCCGTGTCCCGACGACCGGCGTCCCGTGGCCGCCGGTCGAGCGCGCCCCACCGCCCGAGCCGTGTACGGCCCCGGCGCCTCCGCCTCGATCCGCGGCAGGGGCCGCGTCGACGCCACCTCCGGGACCGGGGCGTCCGGGAGCGGGACGCCCCCAGTCCAGGAGCCCGCCGCTCGCGGCAGGACCTCCGTCGCCTCCGGGTCCTGCCCGTGGTTCCGCGCGCCCTCGTCCGGGCCGTTCCACCGCACCGTCGTCACTCCCCGCCGTACCTGCTCCAGGATCGCCGGGCACCCTAAACGATCACTGCGGGGCAGCGATCGGAACGACCACCACGCGGACACATGGGCGTACCCCTGCGTGTCGGTGCGTGTCCGACATGGACCACTCGGGTATGAAACATGATCGACTCCGGCGGTTCACGGCGGTGGTCTTGCTCCGGGGTGTGACGGGGCTTACGTTCTCCTCCTACGCACCGCGTCTACGGGCGTAGAGGCTCTCTGACGCCGCGCCGAAGGAGCAGCTCATGACCGACGTCGTACGCGCCGCACTCGTCCAGGCGACCTGGACCGGCGACACCGAATCCATGATCGCCAAGCACGAGGAGCACGCCCGCGAGGCGGCCCGGCAAGGTGCCAAGGTCATCGGGTTCCAGGAGGTCTTCAACGCCCCGTACTTCTGCCAGGTGCAGGAGCCCGAGCACTACTGCTGGGCCGAACCCGTCCCCGACGGGCCGACCGTCACGCGGATGCGCGAGCTGGCCCGCGAGACCGGCATGGTGATCGTCGTCCCCGTCTTCGAGGTCGAGGGCGCGGGCTTCTACTACAACACCGCAGCCGTCATCGACGCGGACGGCTCCTACCTCGGCAAGTACCGCAAGCACCACATCCCTCAGGTCAAGGGCTTCTGGGAGAAGTACTACTTCCGGCCGGGGAACGCCGGCTGGCCGGTCTTCGACACCGCCGTCGGCAAGGTCGGCGTCTATATCTGCTACGACCGGCACTTCCCGGAGGGCTGGCGTCAACTGGGCCTCAACGGAGCCCAGTTGGTCTACAACCCGTCGGCCACGCACCGCGGCCTGTCCTCCTACCTCTGGCAGCTCGAACAGCCCGCGGCAGCCGTCGCCAACGAGTACTTCGTCGCGGCCATCAACCGGGTCGGCATCGAGGAGTACGGCGACAACGACTTCTACGGCACGAGCTACTTCGTCGACCCGCGCGGTCAGTTCGTCGGCGACGTCGCCTCCGACAAGGAGGAGGAACTCCTCGTCCGCGACCTCGACTTCGGGGTGATCGAGCAGGTGCGGCAGCAGTGGGCCTTCTACCGCGACCGACGCCCGGACGCCTACGACGGGCTGGTGCGGCCGTGACCGACCTCTACGCCCGCCACCGCGCCGTGATCCCCGACTGGGTCGCCCTCTACTACAAGGACCCCATCGAGATCACCCATGGCGAGGGCCGGCACGTCTGGGACGCCGACGGCCGGAAGTACCTCGACTTCTTCGGCGGCATCCTCACCACCATGACCGCCCACGCCGTGCCCGAGGTCACCAAGGCCGTCGCGGAGCAGGCCGGCCGGATCATCCACTCCTCCACGCTCTACCTCAACCGCCCCATGGTGGAGCTCGCCGAGCGGATCGCCACCCTCTCCGGCATCCCCGACGCCCGGGTCTTCTTCACGACCTCCGGCACCGAGGCGAACGACACGGCCCTGCTGCTCGCCACCGCGTACCGCCGCACCAACCAGATCCTGGCGATGCGCAACAGCTACCACGGCCGCTCCTTCTCCACCGTCGGCATCACCGGCAACCGCGCCTGGTCCCCGACGAGCCTCTCCCCGCTCCAGACCCTGTACGTGCACGGCGGCGTCCGCACCCGCGGCCCGTACGCCCAGTACAGCGACGAGCGCTTCATCGAGGCCTGCGTCGCCGACCTCGAAGACCTCCTCGGCCACACCCGGGACGTCGCCGCGCTGATCGCCGAACCCATCCAGGGCGTGGGTGGCTTCACCTCCCCGCCCGACGGGCTGTACGCCGCCTTCCGTCGCGTCCTCGACCGGCACGGCATCCTGTGGATCTCCGACGAGGTGCAGACCGGCTGGGGCCGGACCGGCGACCACTTCTGGGGCTGGCAGGCGCACGACCGGGCGGGCCCGCCCGACATGCTCACCTTCGCCAAGGGCATCGGCAACGGCATGTCCGTCGGCGGAGTGGTCGCCCGCGCCGAGATCATGAACTGTCTCGACGCCAACTCCATCTCCACCTTCGGCGGTTCGCCGATCACCATGGCCGCGGGCCTGGCCAACCTCGCGTACCTCGTCGAACACGACCTCCAGGGCAACGCGCGGCGCGTCGGCGGCCTGCTCATCGAGCGGCTCCGGGCCGTCAGCGCGGGCATCGACGCCGTACGGGAGGTCCGCGGCCGGGGCCTGATGATCGGCATCGAGCTCACCCGGCCCGGCACCGACGAGGCGGACCCGGCAGCCGCGGCGGCCGTCCTGGAGGCCGCCCGCGCGTACGGCCTGCTCATCGGGAAGGGAGGCGGCCACAACACCAGCTCCCTGCGGATCGCGCCGCCGCTCTCGCTCACCGTCGCCGAGGCCGAGGAGGGCGCCACCCTCCTCGAACAGGCCCTGCGTTCCCTGTAGTTCACCGCCATCACCCAGGGGGTCACCCGTGAGCACCCGCACCCTCATCCGCGGCGGCCTCGTCGTCACGGCCGCCGACGAGATCCACGCCGACGTCCTGATCGAGGACGGCCGGATCGCCGCCCTCGCGGCGCACGGCTCCGACACGGCCGCAGGCTGGACCGCCGACCGCATCCTCGACGCCACCGACCGCTACGTCATCCCGGGCGGTGTCGACGCGCACACCCACATGGAGCTGCCCTTCGGCGGCACCTTCGCCTCCGACACCTTCGAGACCGGCACCCGGGCCGCCGCCTGGGGCGGCACCACCACCATCGTCGACTTCGCCGTCCAGAGCGTCGGCCACTCCCTGCGCGAAGGGCTCGACACCTGGTACGCCAAGGCCGACGGCAACTGCGCCATCGACTACGGCTTCCACATGATCATGTCGGACGTGAACGAGTCGACGCTGAAGGAGATGGACCACCTGGTCCAGGAAGGCGTCAGCTCGTTCAAGCTGTTCATGGCCTACCCGGGCGTCTTCTACTCCGACGACGGGCAGATCCTCCGGGCCATGCAGCGGGCCGCCGACGACGGCGGGCTGATCATGATGCACGCCGAGAACGGCATCGCCATCGACGTCCTGGTCGAACAGGCCCTGGCCCGGGGGGAGACCGATCCCCGCTACCACGGCGAGGTCCGCAAGGCCCTCCTCGAAGCGGAGGCCACGCACCGCGCCATCCAGCTCGCCCGGGTGGCCGGGGCACCCCTGTACGTCGTCCATGTCTCGGCGGAGGAGGCCGTCGCCGAGCTGGCGGCGGCGCGCGACAAGGGCCTGCCGGTCTTCGGCGAGACCTGCCCGCAGTACCTCTTCCTCTCCACGGACAACCTCGCGGAGCCGGACTTCGAGGGGGCCAAGTACGTGTGCAGCACGCCCCTTCGGCCGAAGGAGCACCAGGCTGCCCTCTGGCGCGGTCTGCGGACGAACGACCTCCAGGTGGTCTCCACCGACCACTGCCCGTTCTGCTTCGTCGGCCAGAAGGAGCTGGGTCGGGGGGACTTCTCCAAGATCCCCAACGGCCTGCCGGGCGTCGAGAACCGCATGGACCTGCTCCACCAGGCCGTGGTGGACGGCCACATCTCCCGCCGCCGCTGGATCGAGATCGCCTGCGCGTCCCCGGCGCGGATGTTCGGCCTGTACCCGCAGAAGGGCACGATCGCGCCCGGCGCGGACGCCGACGTCGTGATCTACGACCCGCACGCCACCCAGACCCTGTCGGCGGAGACCCACCACATGAACGTCGACTACTCGGCGTACGAGGGAAGGACCGTCACCGGCCAGGTCGAGACCGTCCTCTCGCGCGGCGAACTCGTCATCGACCAGCGGAAGTTCACCGGGCGCGCCGGACACGGCGTCTTCACCCCGCGATCCACCTGCCAGTACCTGAACTAGGAGAACGACGACGTGGACTTCGGACTCGTCCTGCAGACCGACCCGCCCGCATCCGAGGTCGTCGGCCTGATGCGCCGGGCGGAGCGCAACGGCTTCCGCTACGGCTGGACCTTCGACTCGGCCGTGCTGTGGCAGGAGCCGTTCGTCATCTACAGCCAGATCCTCGAACACACGACGAAGATGCACGTCGGCCCCATGGTCACCAACCCGGGCACCCGCACCTGGGAGGTGACCGCCTCCACCTTCGCCACCCTCAACGACATGTACGGCAACCGGACCGTCTGCGGCATCGGCCGCGGCGACTCCGCCATGCGGGTCGCCGGCCGCAAGCCCAACACCCTGGCCCGCCTCGGCGAGGCCATCGACGTCATCCGCGACCTCGCCGAGGGCCGCGAGGCCGAGGTGGACGGCAACCCGATCCGTATCCCCTGGGTGAAGGAGGGCCGGCTCCCGGTCTGGATGGCGGCGTACGGCCCCAAGGCCCTCGCGCTCGCCGGACAGAAGGCCGACGGCTTCATCCTCCAGCTCGCCGACCCGTTCCTGACCGAGTGGATGGTGAAGGCGGTCCGCCAGGCCGCCGTCGACGCCGGCCGCGACCCCGACGCCCTCACCATCTGCGTCGCCGCGCCCGCGTACGTCGGCGACGACCTCGCGCACGCCCGGGACCAGTGCCGGTGGTTCGGCGGCATGGTCGGCAACCACGTCGCCGACCTCGTCGCCCGGTACGGCGAGCACTCCGGCATGGTCCCGGACGCACTCACCACGTACATCAAGGACCGCCACGGCTACGACTACAGCCACCACGGCCGGGCCGGAAACCCCGACACCGAGTTCGTCCCGGACGAGATCGTCGACCGCTTCTGCCTGCTGGGCCCCGCCGAGGCCCACATCGCCAAGCTCCGGCAGCTGAAAGCCCTCGGCGTCGACCAGTTCGCCGTCTACAACATGCACGACAGCCGGGAGGGCACCATCGACGCCTACGGCTCCGAGATCATCCCGGCGCTCGGCTCCTGACCCGCGAGCGCGGGTCCTAGAGTCCCGGCGGGCAGGCGACGAGCAGGGGCAGCAGCGGGGCCGTCAGGGCCAGCGACGCCGCCGATCCCCGCACCGCGGGGTGCGGGGACCGGCCGGGGCCGAGGACGCGGCGCATCCGGAGCAGCGCGGTCGAGCCGCCGGCGCCGAAGGCGCCCCTCGGGGTGCGGCCGGCGGCCAGTTCGTACATCGCCGTCGCGAGGACCTCGCCGGGGTGGCTCCGCAGCGCGCGGTCGTCGGCGATCATCTCCACCAGGATCGCCATCTGCTCCCGCGCGTGGCGAGCGAGCGGCACCCACGGGAACACGCCGGCGAACGCGCGCGTCGCCGCGATCAGCAGATGGTGGCGACCGGCGACGTGCGCGCGCTCGTGCTCCAGGACGGCCGTGAGCTGCTCGTCGGTGAGCAACCGCACGGCCGCCTCGCTCACGACGACGCGCGGGCGGAAGCCGGGGAGGCAGTACGCCGTGGGCGCGCCGTGCGGCAGCACGGTCGCCCGCAGCCGGTCGCAGCGCACCCCCACCTTGTCGAGCCGGTCGCGGTGCCGCGCCCGCGCCACCCCCGCGCGCAGGACGTGGAAGGCGAACGCGCCGAGGACCGCGGCGAGCACCGCCGACGGCAGGACCGTCGCGAGCAGGCCCGCCAGGGAGGGGTCGGGCGCCACAGGACCGCCCGTACCGACACCGCAGGCGTGCAGGAGCCCCACGAGCCCGGCGTGCAGATGCTCCGTGGGCGTGGCCAGTTGAGACGCGGCCAGCGCGGCCGTCAGCGTGAAGGAGACGAGGAGCGCGAGCCACACCGCGGCGCCGAGCACGGGCGCGCGGTGCGGCCACGCGCTGCGCAGCAGCACCCGCGGGGCGACCGTGCCGACGAGGGCCGCGTAACCCAGCAGCGCGGGGGCCGCGTTCACTGCTTGGTCCGCCGCCCGACGGTCCGGAGAGCCTTGCGGAGCGCCGCGATCTCTTCGTCGTCGAGGTTCTCGACGAAGTGGACCAGCGCGCCCTCGCGGTCCTCGCTCGCCTCCAGGCCGTCCTCCATCAGCGCCGCCGAGTACGCCTCACGGCTCGCGGCCGCCCGGTACCGCCAGATGCGGCCGTCGCGCGCCCGGGTCAGATGGCCCTTGTGGAAGAGGATGCTCGTGACCGTGGTCACGGTCGTGTAGGCCACCTCCCGGTGGAGGTTGATGTCGTCGACGACCTCACGGACGGTGGCGGGGCGGTCCCAGCGCCAGAAGCGGTCCATGATCTCCGCTTCCAGTTCCCCCAGCCGCCGCATGGCCCGTTCCTCTCCGCCGACACCTTCGGACTCATACTAGAGGGGCGTTCGAGCCGGGCGAGCGCCCTCGGTGCGCACGTGGGGGCGGGCGCTCCGTGAGCGCCCGCCCCCTGTCGTCACTGTCGGGTCAGACGGTCACGGACCGTGGACGGAGTTCCGCCGACGGCCCGGCGAGCCGGCCGGTCCGGTGCAGTCCGTACAGCGCGGCGGTGCACGCGAGGCCGAGCGCGGTGAGCGCCAGCCAGGGCAGCGCGGAAAGACCGGCCCTCCGCGCCGCGTCGAGCGCGGCCCCCGTCAGGAGATTGCCCAGGGTGATGCCGATTCCGCAGACGGTGTTGTACAGGCCGTAGTGCGTGGCAACGAGCCGGTCGCCGGAGAGCCGGACGATGGTGTCCATCTCGAAGGGGTACGCGATCATCGTCCCCACCGCGAGGAGGAGCGCGCAGAGCGTCGGCGGTACGGAGGCCAGCAGCCACCGGCCGAGGCCCTCGTCCGGGACGGGGACCGCCGCGGCCAGGAGCAGCGGCACGAAGGCCACGCCCATGACGAACAGCCCCCAGGTGAGGGCACGCCCCGGCGCCACGTGCGCCTTGAACCAGGCGGTCACCCGCGTCTGGAACAGGATCGTGCTCAGCCCGGACACCGCGAACAGCACGGCCACGGCCGCCGTCCCGAACGTTCCCTCGCCGCCGAGCCGCCGCACCTCGAGCGGCAGCGCCAGGTAGACCTGGAAGGACAGGACGTACGAGCCGATCATGGCCACCGAGAAGAGGACGAACGGGCGGTTGCGGAGGATGCCGCGCCACTCGGCGAGCACGCTCCGCCCCTCCTTCTCCTTCGTCCCCTCGCCCCGACGGGTCGGCAGGGCGCGGATCTGCACCACGCTCAGCACGGCGAAGGTCCCCGCCGCGACCAGGCAGGTGACGCGGAAGTCGACGCCTGTCAGCACCATGCCCACCAGCGGCCCGAGCAGGATGCCCGCCTGGTAGAAGACGTTGAACAGCGCGAACGCCTCCACCCTCCGCTCACCGGCGTCGACGGCGAGGTAGGCGCGGGTGGCCGGGTTGAACAGCGCGCCCGCCAGGCCGGTCGCCGCGGAGGCGGCGATCAGCGCGGGTACGGAGTCGACCAGGCCGAGGGTCGCGAAGCCCACCGTGCGCAGCACGAGACCAGCGATGATCATGGGCTTGTAGCCGAGCCGGTCCGCGAGCGTCCCCCCGACGAGGAACATGCCCTGCTGGCTGAAGTTGCGCACGCCGAGGATCAACCCGACCAGCCAGCCGGCGAGCCCGAGCGGCCCGGCCAGGTGCGCCGCGAGGTACGGCATCAGCATGTAGAAGCCGAGGTTGATGGTGAACTGGTTCACCATCAACAGCCGGACGCTCCGTTCGTACGAACGGAACTGGGAGTACGTGCCCTTCATCAGGCCTGCTCCTCCGTACGCTCCTCCGCGCCGTCGCCGTCCTCCGCGGCGAGCGTGAGCGGGTCGACCACGGTGGCGCAGCGGGTCCAGCGGGTGACCTCCTTCTCGTCGAGGCGGCCGATGACGTCCGGTTCGGGCGCCGGCGGGGTGTCGAGCAGGCCGTGCGCGGCGCAGTAGTCGTCGTCGTAGACGCTGCCGAGATAGCGCTGCGGTCCGTCGGGGAAGACCGCCGCGATCCTGGTCTCCTGGGGGAGCGAGCGGGCGAGCCAGCCGGCCACGAGCGCGACCGCGCCGACGCTCCAACCGCCCGTCGCGTAGTGGGAGGTGGCGAGTTGGCGGCAGGTCCACACCGCCTCGGCCGGCGCCACCCAGTGCACCTCGTCGAACCGCTCGTACGCGACGTTGCGCGGGTAGATGCTCGATCCGAGCCCGCGCATCAGCCGCGGCCGGGCCGGCTGACCGAAGATCGTCGAACCGATGGTGTCGACCCCCACGAGCGTCAGGTCCGGATACAGCTGCCGCAGGACGCGTGACACGCCCGCCGAGTGCCCACCGGTGCCCACGCTGCACACCAGGACGTCGATGTGCCCCAGCTCCGCGGCGAGTTCGAGGGCCAGCGGCGTGTACGCGGTGGTGTTGTCCGGGTTGTTGTACTGGTCCGGGCACCAGGAGCCCGGGTGCTGTTCGAGGAGTCGGCCGACCCGGTCCCGGCGGGCCTGCTGCCAGCCGCCGGTGGGGTGGGCCTCGGTGACCACGTTGACCTGGGCGCCGTACGCGGCGAGCAGCCGGGTCATGGAGAGTTCCAGGCCGGGGTCGGTGACCAGGGTGACGGGGTGGCCGTGGACCATGCCGGCGAGTGCGAGGCCGAGGCCGAGGGTGCCGCTCGTGGACTCGATGATGCGGGCACCGGGGCGCAGGTCGCCCCGGGCGCGGGCCCGTTCGACCATGTGGAGACCGGGGCGGTCCTTGATGCCGCCGGGATTGAATCCCTCCAGCTTGGCCCAGAAGCCACGGCCGGCCGGGGTGAGCGGCTCGGAGATCCGGAGAAGGGGGGTGTTGCCCACGAGCCCGGAGAGGGCGGAGCGGGTGGGGGGTGTGGCGTCGGTGGTCGAGGAATGCATGGCTTCGCTCTCGATTCGATGGTGCGCGTCAGGGATGGTTCGGGAGGAGCGGCCGCGCGGTGCGCGGACGGGAGCCGAACGGCCTACACGCGCCACCGGCAGACGCGGATCTGCGTCGAACGGCCTGGTTCCGCTATGGCGGCCCGGCCGAACGCAGGGTGCTCGCCGCGTTCCACGGGTGAGACCGGGCCGTCCCCGATCCCCGTGACGGACGTGGCGGTCGAGGGGGAAGCGGTGGCGTCGGGCGCCTGCCGTGGCAGGAGATGGGCGTCGGCCATCAGGCCGGCAGCGGTGCACCCGCCGCCGTGGTGGTGGCGAGGATGCTGAGGGAAGTCGCCGACGGGCGGGGCGACTTCGCGGTCGACGACGGGGGTGCTCGCGGTGGGCGTGCTTCTCTCCGCCCATGGGTGCGTGGTGTCACCGAGCGGGGCGAGGCAGAGCACGGCCGACAGGAGCAGGGCGCCGATGACGGCGGCGAGCAGCGGGGTGCCGTGGGGTGGGCGGGTCACAGGTCCTCCGGGCGGCGGCGATCCTCGCTCCCGCGAGGGCAGGAGGGAGACGCCCCGCGACGGTCGGGGGTGTGGGGGGTCGTACGCGATCGGGTCTCGGGTCCGACGCGCGAGCGGGTGTGCGCCGGCGCGGCAGGGAGCCGGGGCGCGTTCTAGACCTGAAGGACCGCTGAGGATCTGGGCGTTGACGCCGACGGCACGGCTGTCCGGCTCATCGCTGCGTCGTTCCGGCAGCAGACCTGGACCGCGTGGGCCGCCTCGCTCTGTCGTGCGCCGCACGGTGTGCCGGGCGCGGGCGTTCCCGTCGGGGTCAACGGCGAACACTCGTGTGCGGGATGGCTCGGGTCGTGCTCGCCGGAGCCTCCCACGAGGCCGACACGGGCGCCGAGGGCGCCGATCACGGCGGGGGACGAGGCGGGGGACAGGGCCGAGGTCCTGTGCGCGTCAGGTCCGTACATGTCGTGTCCGTACATGTCCGGTCCGTGCCCGGCCAGCAGGCCGAACAGCAGCGCGGCCAGGCCGAGTAGACGTCGCAGCCCCGCCGAGAAGCGGGAATGCGGCGCACGCGAACGCGGCCGGGCTGTCATCACGCCGTAATCCTAACCATCGCGCGGAGCCGGTTCTGAATTCCATGGGAAACGCGGCGTGAATTCGAGGGTGAGTTGTCGGCCAATCAGCCGATCCGCTTTTTCCTCCGCGTCAGCCGATGCGTACACCCCACATGAACGGCATGCCGCTGCGGGCGATGGATTCGTAGCGGACCTGCGCACCGGGCTTGGGGGAGTGCAGGATCTGCCCGTTGCCCGCGTAGAAGCCGACATGGCTGAGATCGGTGCGCATGATGACGAGGTCGCCGGGCTTCAGCGCGCCGAGGGAGTCGATGCGGGTCCCGGCGGCGGCCTGGGCCTGGGAGGTGCGGGGTATCGTCACGCCCGCCTGGCGGAAGGCCCAGGAGGTCAGACCGGAGCAGTCGAAGGACGCCGGGCCGCTCGCGCCCCAGACGTACGGCATGCCGACCCGGCTCTTGGCCGAGGCGAGGGCCGCGGCGGCGCGCTGGGAGGCACTCGCCTCGTTCCCGAGGTTCACCCGTGCGCTCGCCCGGTCGGCCCGGTCCTCCTCCTGGGCGATCCGCGTCCGTTCCTTCGCCGACAGCGTGTTGAGGAGCCGCTGTGCCTCGCGCAGCTTGCCCTGGATCTCGGCCTTGCGCTCGCCCAGCTGCCTCTGCGTGGCGTCGAGGTCGCCCAGTTTCCGCGTCGCCTCCTCGCGCTGCAGGCGCAGGGCCTGCTGCTGGGAGAGGAACTGCTGGAGGACCGCGGCCTGCCGCTCGCCCGCCCGGTCCAGCGCGGACGCCTTCGCCAGGTAGGAGTCGGGGTCCTCGGAGAGGAAGAGCTGGAGCGCGGGATCGAGGCCGCCCGAGCGGTACTGGCCCGCCGCCACCATGCCGAGCCGGTCGCGTAGTTCGTTCACCTCGCCCTGCCGGCGGGCCACCGCGTCCTGGAGGGCCTTCGTCTCCCCCCTGAGCCTGTCGGCCTTCTCCTTGGCGCCGTTGTACTTCTCCGTGGCCTGGGTCGCCTGCTCGTAGAGGCGGTCCACCTGGGCCCTGACGCCTTTCTTGTTCGGATCGGGCAGGGGGTCGGCGGAGGCCGGCTGGACGGAAAGGGCCACGGCCGCCGCGGCGGTGGCGGTGACGAAACCGGTTCGGCGTGGAGAGGCCTGGGGCGGGCGGCGGTGGGCGGCCATGGCGTAGCTCCTTCTTCCTGGGTCGCGGACGGTCCTGGCGTCCGTCGGACGAGATCCGGTGAAAGCTTCGTAGATTCTAAGTTGCTTAGATGACTAGGTCGAGAGCGGCCCCTGCGGACCGCGGGGGCGCGGGGTCGCGTGCGGGGAACCGTCGGGCGGGGAACCGTCGGGCGGGGCGGGGCGTGACAGTGGGCGTGGGGATCGGGACCGACGGGGAGGGTGCCGGGATGCCGGACGCGGGTGCGGTGCGCGAAGCGTTACGTGAGAGAGCCGAGTTGCGGGAACTCGCCCGGCAGGATCCGGAGAGGTGTCTGCCACGGCTCGGGGCGTGTCTGCACGGGCTGGCCTCGCTGCTGACCGAGGATCCCGAGCGGTTCGGCGAGTCGGCGGAGGTGCTCGGGGAGGCCGTCGAGGTCTTCCGGAAGCTCGCCGCGCTCGACGCCGAAGGGCACGCCTCCGGACTCGCCGCCACACTCGGCCGCCGCGCGCTCGTCCTCGGCCTGCTCGGCCGGCGGGCGGAGGCGTACGAACAGGCCCGCGAGGCCACCGATCTGCTGCGGGACCTCGCCCGGCGCGAGCCCGGCCTCCACCTGCCCGACCTCGCCCGGTCGCTCACCAACCTCGGCAACCAGCTCGCCGAGCTGGGGCGCCATCACGAGGCTCTGGAGGTGATCCGCGAGGGCGTCGCGATCCGGCGCCGACTGGGCGAGCGGGACGCCCTCGCCTCCGCGCTCGGTGAACTGGGCATCAAACTGGGCGAGATGGGGCGCGGAGAGGAGGGCGTGGTCACCCTCCGGGAGGCCGTCGACCTCTTTCGCGCCGCCGCGCCCCGCGCGGATCCCGGGGAGCGCTACGCGACGGTCCTGGCCCTCATCCACCACCTGCACCAACTCGGCCGCGAGGCCGAAGCCGCCCCGTACGTGGCCGAGTTCGTGGACCTGCGCCGGTCCGTCGCGACGGGCGATCCCGGCCGCCTCGCCCTGATGGAGGCTCTGTTGCGCCGCCATGGGTACACGGTGACGCCGGACGGCCGGTTCCGGCGCGAGGCGTCGGGATCGAGGAACTCCTCGACGAGCCCCTCCTCCGCCTCCTCACCGCCCCCTTCCTTTCCGCTCGACCGCGTGCACGGCATGAACGACCAGGCCCTGCGGCTCGTCTCGGCCGGGAACCTCGGTCTCGCCGCCGAGATCCTGCGCGACGCCGTCGCCCTGTGCCGTACGCCCGCTACCACCGATACGGCCACCCCTACCGCCACCGGCGCCGATGCCGCCCTGGCGCTGGCCCGGTCCCTGCACAACCAGGGCCTCACCCAGGGCTGGCTCGGCCGGCACGCCGACGCCCTCGCCTCCGCCGACGAGGCCGTCGGCCTCTACCGGCGGCACCTGAAGGCCCATGAGCGCCGGATCCGCCCCGCTCTGGCCGACGCCCTCGACAGCCTGGGCAACCGGCTCGCCGCCCTCGCCCGCCACCCCGACGCGCTCACGGCGGCCGAGGAGTCCGTCGCCCTCTTCCGGCGGCTCGCCGAGGACGACCCCCGGACGCATCTGCCGAGCCTCGCCCGCGCGATGAACAACCTGAGCATCCGTCTCACCGACACCGGTCGCCACGAGGAGGCGCTGCGCTCCTCGCGGGAGGTCGTCGCGATCTACCGCGGGCTGCGCGTGGACGACCCGGAGAAGCACATGGACGGGGCGATCCACGCGCTCGCCAACCTCGCCCTCCGGCTGGCCCGCGCGGACCGCGAGGACGAGGTCCTCGCGCCCACCATGGAGGCGGTCGACCTCCTGTTCGGCGCGCGCGGCCCGCACCACCCGAGCAGCGACGTCGCGCGCCTCGCGGAGTCCCTCGCCTGGCTCGCCCGGTACCTGCGCAAGAACGGCCGTCGCGGCGAGGCCCGTACGGTGCGCAGGGCGGCGTCGGCACTGCGCCCCTGAGCGCGGGGGCCGGACAGCCGGCTCTAGCCCTGTCTGCGGACCATCTCGTCGATCCAGATCGGTGCGAACGGGGAGGTGCAGCCGGGGGACGTCGGGTAGTCCTTGAGGACCTCGAGCTCCTCGCCGATGCCGATCGCGCGGGTGCGGTACGCGGGGTGCTGGATGCCGATCTGGGCCAGGCAGGCGTTCATGGCCCACTGCAGGCGGTCCGGGGCGTCCTTCATCTGCGACTCGATGACGTCGAGGAGTACCGCGAGGTCCAGGCCGTCGGGCCTCTTCACCACGCGCTCGGCGGTCAGTGCCCAGCCGGCGCTCGCGACCGCCGGGTCCGGATCGGCGGACCAGGCCAGGCGCAGTTCCTCGGCGTGCGGGCTCTTCTTCACCACGTAGTTCACGAGCCAGTCGTGGACCTTGGGGGCGCGCGCCTCGCGCACCATGCTGTCCAGGTCATCCCGTCCGTACGCCTTCGGGCGGCTGATCAGGATCGCCAGCAGGCGCGCCGCCGTGTCGTCCGTCGCCCAGAGTCCGCGCGCCAGCTCCTGCTGCGTCCTGAGCCGCTTCGCGACCGCGCGCAGCTTCCCGAGGTTCACGCCGTGGTCGTCGCCGTGCCGCTCGTTCACGGCGCGCGCCTTCGGGTCTTCGAGCGCGGCCAGCTCGGCCATCACCTCGGCGACCGTCGTCCCGGTCGAGTCTGTCGCGGCCACTTCGGTCTCCTCTCGGTCCACCTGCCCGACGAGCCTACGGGACCCTGCTGACAAGGAGGCTACTCTCCAGTAGGGTTCCGGCATCTTCGAGACGAGGGGGCTGGTGTGAGCGCGGTCGAGTACAGCGGACTGGCCGAGCAGGCGCGGCAGTTGGCCGAAGGTACGGTCACCTCGACGGCCCTCGTCCAGGCGGCCCTCGACCGGATCGAGGCCACCGGGCCCACCTTGAACGCCTTCCGCTGCACCCGCCCGGAGGCCGCCCTCGCCGAGGCCGCGGAGGCCGACCGCAGGCTCGCCGCGGGGGAGCGGCTGCCGCTGCTCGGCGTGCCGATGGCCGTCAAGGACGACACCGACGTCGCCGGCCTGCCCACCCGCTTCGGCTGCGCCGGGGACATCCCCGTCGCGACGGAGGACGGCGAGGCGGTGCGGCGGCTCAAGGCAGCCGGGGCCGTGATCGTCGGCAAGACGAACTCCTGCGAACTCGGTCAGTGGCCGTTCACCGAGGGCCCGGCGTTCGGAGCCACCCGCAACCCGTGGAACACCGATCACACCCCCGGCGGCTCCTCCGGCGGATCGGCGGCCGCCGTCGCCGCCGGGATCGTCCCCGCCGCGCTCGGCTCCGACGGTGCGGGCTCCATCCGCATACCCGCCGCCTGGACCCACCTCGTCGGCATCAAACCGCAGCGCGGCCGGGTCTCCGTCCACCCGTACGACGACTGCTTCCAGGGACTCACCGTCAACGGTCCGCTCGCCCGGACCGTCGGCGACGCCGCCCTGCTCCTCGACGCGGTCGCCGGGCCCGAAACCGGCGGCGGCCTACAACCCAACCGGCTCCACCCCGCGGGCCCGGGGGCCCGGGTACCCGGCCGGCAGGGGGTCGCGGGGCG
>NZ_JBEZNQ010000120.1:0-15771 GCF_040653315.1 Streptomyces sp. NPDC047981
AGGGGCAGGCCCCGCCGGAGGGGTGCGACGGCCATCTTCACGCGCTGGTAGTGGCCGAGGTAGCCCTTGGCCCGGAGTTCCTCGTGCAGGATCTTCGCGCTGTGCTGTCCCTCGTCCCAGCGTTGCTGCAGGTAGTCGAGGTAGGGGTCCAGGGTGGAGGGCTTGCGGGGCGGGCGGCGCATCACCTCCTGCCAGGTGCGGGCCCGGGCGTATTTGCCGACCGTGCGGCGGTCCAGGCCGAGCTCGCGGGCCACGGAGCTGTGGCTCCGGCCGGTGCGGGTCAGGGCCTGAACGGCCTCGAACAGCCTGCGGGCGTGCCGTGCGGCCCGGGTGTCCTCCACGGTGTTCACGGCGGTCTCCTCGGCCGGTGCGGGACCGCTCTCGCCGGCCGGGGGCAGGGCGGCCGGCAGGCAGCCGCGGTGGGCGGAGGCGATGTCCTGGACGCGGCGGGAGAGGCCCTGCCAGAGGTGGAAGCGGTCGCTGACCTGCACCGCATCGGGCGCGCCGCCCGTGATGCCCTGCCGGTAGGTGAGGGAGCCGTCGCGGCAGGCGACCTCGACACCGGGGTGCTCGCGGAGCCAGCGGCTGAGTTGGTCAGCGTCACGCCCTTCCCAGAGCGTGAGCGGGAGGCGGGTGGTGGCGTCGACCAGGAGGGTGCCGTAGCTGTCGCCGTAGAGCGCGAAGTCGTCCACCCCCAGCACCCGGGGCGTCTCCAGCGACGGAAGCGGAACCCGCATCAGCTGGGATATAACGGTGCCCCGCGAGAGCCTGATGTTCAAGATCCGCAGCATCCGGGCACCGCCCCGGCCCGCCAGCACCACACCGACATCCTCCACCAGACGCTGCAACTGCGGTGTGCGCCGCTGGTAGCGCACGGTCAGCCCCGCCACCTGCTCGGCGAAGGTCACCTTCGGGCACGATGCGTTCTCGCAGTACAGACGGCGCACGGACAAGTCGATACGCACAGGCCGGCCGCCGAGAGTGACGTCGGCGAGGCGCCGTACATAGCGGCTGTGGCACCACTCGCTGAGCCGACCGCACCCCGTACATCCTGCGGGAACGCCAGACCTCGTACGGGCGAGAATCGCCACAGCGGCATCAGAGACATCAACCGACACAACCAGGATATTGGCCAACTGCGGCAGCAAACTGGCCAGTTCGACAGAGCACAACCACAGGCTGCCCGCTACGCGGAGCGGCTGACCGTGTCACCGAGATGATCTCCGCCTACGGAATTCTTGCCAGAGCCACGTTCATGTGTACGCCGACACCCGTGTCAACCGGTGTAGCCGTTCAGGATCAGGCCGTATGCGGCCTGGCGGCGTTCGCCAGCGGCGGCGCGGCACCACACCGATGGCCTCGCCGATCTCCTCGAGGTGCACGACATACGTGTCCGGCTGGGCTGGCCGTTGGTCGGTCGGGCGAGCGGCGTTCGCGGCGAGGATCATGCAGGCAACCTTCCGCTCCACCCGCCCACGGGGGAGAGCCGACCGTGTCCTCCGCCTCCAAGCCGACGAGCTCGTAACGCGCGGCCTCCACACAGGCCGCGGCGGCGGCCTGGGCCATGAACGTGGCGTGCCGCTCGGCCTCCGAAAACATAGGCGGCGCGTTCCGCTTCCTCAGCGGCCCGCTCCGCTGCCTCGAGCGGCCACTCCGCCTGGCGGCGGCTCGCCTCCGCCACGACCTCCGCGACCTGGTCGGCGCCGGCCAGAGCCTGCGGAGGCCTGCGCCTCACGCCTCGAGCTGGAGAGGAGGTGTCGCTCCGGGCGGTCGGCAGCGAGGTGGGGTTCGTCGTGCTCGATTGATCTTGCCAGCATGGGACGAATTCGGTGGAACCGGTTGCTTCCTCTCCAGCGTGTTGCCGATCCTGAGCAGGTCGCCGGGTACCACTGTTCGGCGGATCGCGGGATGACGGGAGGGAAACTTGATGGCGGGTTCGGGGAGTCGAAGCCAGGCTGTCGCTTGGGTGGTGATGGGTGTGTGCGGGGCCGCGTTCGTCGCCTTGGTCGTGACGGTGATCGTGCGGGGTCTGCCGTTGGGTGACCAGCTCGCGAGCGTCATCAGCGCTTGTGCCGCGCTGGTCGGAGTGGTGATCTCGCTCGGGTTCCTCCTCAAGCCTGCCCAGGGCGGAGGCGCGACCGCGGTCGGGGCGGATTCGGTGGCGGTCAGCGGAGAATCGGTCGGTTCCGCGTTCGGACCCGGCGCCCGCCACACCGGGCCCCACCCCACCGTCACACCGTCAGGGCCGGCCGGACCAGCGGGGCCGGCTCGCGCCGAGGACGGGGGCACCGCGGTCACCGGCCGGCACGACGGCAGCGCCTTCGGGAAGGACGCCGTCGCCGAATGACCCCACCCCCGCCCCGGTGGCCTTGGAACCGCCGGGCTCCTGACGTAGAGCCAGCTCTCTCGTCGGCTGGTCCAGCCGATCCTGAGCACACCGCTCCAACGCCGAAGGCACCTGGACATCAGACTGAAGTGGGCGCCGCCACCGTCCCGGGGCCAGGTGTCGTCGCGGGTCCGGCACGTGCTTCCGGCGGGTCGGTCGCGTTCAGCGGGCGCGCCGAGTACAGCGCCATCGGGCCCGGCGCGTCCGTCACCATCACCACGCCTGCACCGGCTCCCGAGTTCCCGTTGGTCGTGGGGGCGCCGCCGGCAAGGGTGAGCGCCTTCCAGCCCCGCGAGGAACTGAGGGCGAAGATCGACCGAAGCCGGGCCGAGGGTGAGGGCCAGACGGTTCTGGCGCAGGTCCTGTCCGGGATTGGCGGGGTCGGCAAGTCGCAGCTCGCGGGGGCGTACTTCCAGCAGGCCGTCGAGGATCGCGTGGATCTGACGGTGTGGGTCGCGGCCGGCGATGTCCAGTTGGCGTTGGGGCAATACGCGCAGGCAGCCCGGGCAGTGGCCGCTCCCGGGGCCGCTGGTGATCCCGGCGCCGTTGAGGACGATGCGCGGGCGTTCCTGAATTGGCTGCGGACCACCGATCGCTCCTGGATGGTCGTGCTCGACGATGTCACCGATTTCGAGGCGATGGCGGCTTGGTGGCCGCCGGGCCGGCCGGGGGTCGGGTGGACGTTGGCCACGACCCGGCAGCGCGGCGCCACCGTAACCGGGCAGGGGCGGACGATCGTCGATGTCGACGTCTTCGAGCACGACGAGGCCATCGCCTACCTCCACGAGCGACTCGCCGAGTTGGGCCGTTCTCGCCTTCTCAGCGGCAACGAGGGTCAGCTGGTCACGGAGCTTGGGCATCTGCCGCTGGCGTTGGGCTACGCGGCGGCCTACCTCATCAACGAGAACATCACCGCCGGGGAGTACCTGGTCGAGCTACGCGACCGGAAACTCTCCCTGCGCGACGTTCTGCCGGCCGGCGCTGAAGGCTACGGCGGCCCTGGGGGCCGCCCCCGTGACATCGCCGCGGCTCTGCTGCTCTCCCTTGACGCCGTCACCCGGCTCGACGCCAACGGAGGCGCCGTGCATGAGGGCGGACGCCTGGCGGTGGGGCTTCTGCGGTTGACCTCGGTCCTGTCACCTGACGGGCAGCCCGAGGGGGTGTTCCATGCCGGTCCCGTGCGTGATGCCTTGGCGGAGATCTCGGAGGGCGACTTTCCTCCACCGGATCGGCGGGTGATCAGGCGTGGGCTTCGTCTCCTGCACAACTACGGTCTGATCACGCATCACGACAAACAACCGATCGGCGTCCACGCACTCACCGCCCGAGCCACACGAGACACCACACCGACTGACATCAAGGGCGCCATCGCCCGAGCGGCCGCCGGCGCGCTGGTCGAAATCATCCCCGCCGACAGTGAGTACGACCACAACACGCTCACCCTGATCATCGTCAACGGACAATCTGTCGTGTCACACGGGGAAGCTCATCTCTGGCAAGCGGACGGGGCTCACCCGCTTCCGCTTCACCTGGCTGGGCTGTTGCGTAGGGTCGGGCTCCACCAGCAAGCCCTCGAACTGCTGGAAGAGCTCTCCAGCAGACTGCACGCGCACTTGGGCTCAGACCATCCGGATACCCTCGCCGCTCGCGGCGACCTGGCCGTCACCTACTCCGGCCTGGGCCGCTACCAAGAAGCACTTCGCATCAAAGAGGCTGTCCTCGCCGACCGCGAACGCCTCCTCGGACACGACCACCCCGACACCCTCCGTACCCGCCACAACCTCGCGATCACCTACTCCCACCTGGGCCGCCACCAAGATGCACTCGCTCTCCACGAGGCCCTCCTCGCCGACTGCGAACGCCTCCTCGGACCCGACCACCCCGACACCCTTCGTGCCCGCCACAACCTCGCGATCACCTACTCCCGCCTGGACCGCCACCAGGGAGGTTGAGTGGAACCGATGAACCTGTTCTGGCACTGAGATGGAACGCGGGAACAAGTCATGGAGGCACGTCTTGAACGGCGGCGGCATCCGATTGGGGTGGCGCCCGTCAGCGGTCGATGCGACTCGCGTCAGCCGGTGTAGCCGCTCAGGATCAGGTCGTAGGCGGCCTGGCGGCGTTCGCCGGCGGCGGTTCGGGCGACGCCGATAGCTTCGCCGACCTCCTCAAGAGACACGACGTACATGTCCGGCTGGGCGGGCCGTTGGTCGGCGGGGAGAGCTGCGTGGGCGGCCAGGATCATGCGGGCGACCTTCCGCTCGACGCGTTCGCGGGGGGAGAGCCGGGCGGTGTCCTCCGCCTCCAGGGCGGCGAGCTCGTGGCACGCGGCCTCCGCGCGGGCCTGGGCAGCGGTCTGCTCCAGGAGCGCGATGTGCCGCTCGGCCTCCGCCGCGCGGAGCGCGGACTCGGCGCGTTCCGACTCCAGGCGCTCGGCCTCCGCACGGCTGCGTACGGCCGCGGCTTCCTGCCGTTCAGCCTCGGCGACGGCGGCGGCGGTCGCCTCGCGGTCCTCGGCCGTGCGACGGTTGGCGGCTTCGGTGCGGGCGAGGGCTTCGGCTTCGGCGGCCGTCTTCTCGGCCTGTTCCTCCCGCTCGGCGGCCCGCTCCACGGCCTGGGCCGAGCGCTCCGCCTGACGGCGGTTGGTCTCCGCCGCGAGCTTCGCGGCGTGTGCGGCGGTCTCGGCGTCGGCGGTCGCGGTCGCCTCCGCGGCGCGGGCGTTCGCCTCGGCTGCCGTGGTCTCGGCGGCGATCTGGTGCTCGGCCGTCGTCACCTTCGCCGCGATCCCCATGCGCCGTACCCGGGCGTCTGCCTCGCGCTCCTCGGTGTCCAGGCCGCGCTGCACCTCGCGCTCCTCGGCATCCGCGATCCGCTGGAGTTCAGCCGCGCGCCGCGCGTCCTCGGCTTCCTTCTGCTCCTGGGGAAGGGAGAGCGCCTGGTCCACGCTGAGTCCGTAGGGGGCCATGGTGAAGGGGAGCATCGCGGCCGCGCCGGCCTTCTTCTTCCACGCGCGCCCATACTGGTGCTGGAGCCATGCCCGGTAGACGGTGCGCTCCTGTTCCATGGCGACCATGCGGGCGTAGGAGGTGATGCCCCACAGCTTCATCCGCCGGTACAGGCTCCAGGTCCGCCACGGGGAAAGGATCCAGCGGTGCAGCGGGACGTGGTCCGATTCGACGCCGAGGGACAGCTTGTTGGTCCGGATGATCAAGTGCCGTACCGCCTCGACGACGGCGACGAGCAGCAGCGGAAGCACGCCGTGCATGGCGGCCGCCAGTGGGTCTTCCCTGATCGGCTCGTCGCCCCTGTTGGCGTTGAAGACGATGGTAGCCAGCGTCAGCAGATGCGCGATGCGGTAGGAGCGGCCTGGGCATTCGGCGCCAGACCAGGGCCAGATCGAGGCCGTACATGGCGATGATCCCGGCGTCGATACCGATGGGCAAGACGAACGAGTAGACCCCGAACCCCTTCGACTCGGCGAGGCCTCGCAGCGCGTCGTAGGAGCCGACGAACTCGGATCAGTCCCGTTCGAACGCCATGTCCCGCGGCCGCACGTGCTCGCGTGGCCCCGCCGCGCGCAGGATCACGTCCAGCACCCGCGCGGGGTCGGCCGCGTAGGCGTGTGAGAACCACGCCATGTTGGCTTCCACCACAGCCCAGCGGTGGCCCGGGCGGTATGGGTCGAGGAGTTGTCCGACGTCCACGACGACGGCGCTGGGCAGCGTGTGCCCTGCCGCGGCGAGAAGCCGGTCGGTGAACTCGGTGATCTGCGTGGCGGTGGCCCGGTCCTCACGGTCCGTGCCGAGCGGGCGGGGGTCGAGGCGCCCGAACACCGCGTACCGACTCGCCGCGGCGATCCGGCCGTCCAGGAGGAACAGCCGGTACTCGGCCGCGAAGGTCACCACGTCGGACAGCAGCACCGGTGTCGCCGAGTCCAGGGCGGAGGGCAAGCGGGAGCCGTCGGTGTAGACGTCGGCCGGGAAGGACTTGTCGCGGGGCGGTTTGACGAATGTCGGCCGGTCGATCGCCCATGCGTCCACGACGGTCCCCGCCCGGATGCGGCGGCCGGTGAACTCCTCCGGCAACTCGGTGAGCCAGCCGTCTGCCGGCTCCAGCAGCGCAAACCCGAGCCGGCCGGCCAGCCGCGCGCCCGCGACCGGCCCGCCGTACCAGTACGCGGGGCCTGCCAGGCCGGGCCCTTCCGCCGCTCTGACCGGCATCCCTCGCCCCGCTGCCTCCACGGCCAGCAACTCCATCGTCGACGTCCGCCGCCCCGGCATGACGAGCACCCCGCACCCCTCCCGCACTCCGCAAAACCGCCACACTAGCCCCGCGTCGGCGCCACCGCAGTCGAGAATCCCCTGGCGGGCGAGGCCGCCGGCGGTCGGTGTGGGCTGCGGCGGACCGTAGGCGGCTGATGCGCTGCCAGCGGGCCGCTCCAGCCCTCTCCAAGCGACCGGGGGGGGCGCGCCGCCCGGAGCTGGGGGAACGGGGCTGCGCCGGTGGGTGCTGTGGCGTCCTGACTGTGGTCGTGCAGCGGTGCGGTGGTCGGATGGGGAGGTGCCGTGGGCGGCGAACACCTCCGTGCCCTACAGGCTGCCGGAGCTCCACTTCGATGCGAGTCGGTACGACGCCGAAGTGGCCTGGCCGCAGCAACGATCATGGGCGTTACCGGAACTGCCTGGGCGCGCAGCGCCACACGGGCAACCGCACCTTGCCCCCCCCGGGGCGGTCCTGGTTCCCGCCGGCTTCCGAGGCGCTGGGGGGGCGGCCTCCTGGCGCAGATCCGGGAGTCCAGGCGGAATGTAGGATTCCGCAGATGCGTGAGATCGACTTGTTCAACTCGATGGCCTCCGGCAGCAACGTCGGCCGGATTCAGGCCGCTCCGGATGCCCGTCCCGGTTCTCCGGCGGGTCTCCTGCCGCGCTGTGCCGCGACTGCCATCGATCTGGTCATCGCGGTCGCGGTCATCCTCGTTCCGCTGGTCGGCCTCGACCGGATTCTCACGGCCGCCGGTGTCGCCGACGGCGAAGCCGGCGTGATCTGGCGCACCACCGCCACCCTCTGGTTCACCGCCTTCTTCCTGCTCTACTCCCCTTTCAGTGTGTCGCGCTGGGGCGCGACTCCGGGCAAGCGGGCCCTGCGCCTCAAGGTGGTGCGCTTCGGGACCGGCGAGCGCATCGGCTACGGCCAGGCCGTCGCCCGGCACCTCACGAACCTCGTGGTGACCGGCATCCCGGTGCTGTGTGTTGCCAACGTCTCCTCCATCAATCTCAGCCAGAACTGCCGTGGCATGCACGACAAGGCGTCGGGCAGCGCGGTGATCCACTGCCCGTGACCGCGCGGTCAGGACGGGCGGAGACGCCCAGGCCTTGCCCGGCGAGAAGGTGGACTGGCAGGTGGTGACCACCGTCCGGACCAGCTCGACCAGTTGGGCGCCGCTCTGCCGTCGTGGGGGTCGGCCGGGCGGCGGCCTGTGAGCGTTCCGCGCCGAGGACCGGTACCCGACGCCGAGGCGACGGCGCTGCTGCATGACCTCGCCTCCGCGGCCCGTGCTGGGTCACAGGCGTTGTCGCTGCAGGCCGGCGGGGCTCAGGGGTGGTCTGGTCGGGCTTGCCCGGGGCGGGGAGGCGCGCTGGGCAGGTCCGGCCGATCCCCGGGCGCCGGGTGGGGAGGTCGGGCGAGTGTCCTTGAGGGCGACGTCCAGGTGCGCATGCGGCTCGGGCATGACGGTCGGGTTCGCGGGCAGGCGGGAGGAGAGCGGGAGACATGGCCGCTCAGCGGGGCCTGCGGCGTCCCCCGACCGCCAGGCCCCGGGGCAGGGTGGAGACCGGCCCGCACTCGTGACGCGGTGCGGGCCGGTCCGCTGCCCGGCCCGACATCGGGCCGGCCGGGCGTGAAGGACGCGCGCGTACGGGTGTCGGGCCCGGCTCTGCGGGGTCAGGCAGCGCGGTTTCCCTCGGCGTCGCACGGCAGATGGGCGGCGGGGCCGTTGACTGCGAAGTCCCGCTGCGCCTGCCGCTCGGTCTCCGCAATCGCGGTCGGTGCGATGTCGATGATGCCGCCGAAGGGGCGGTCGACGTCGCGGATGATGACCAGGGCCGTGGTCAGCAGCGCGGTGATCACGACGAGGGTGACGATCTGGCCCCTGTTGTTCCTCCTGGGCAGGCAGATCCCGATGGCGGTGACGGTGATGACAAGGGTGGCGAGCAGGAACCAGAAGATGGTGCTCGGGATGCTGGACGTGGCCTGCGTCAGGCGTTCCTCACGTTCGTCGGAGCGCTTGTTGTCTGCGGCGACGAGCATCCCGAAGACCGGCTGGCCGGCCAGGTCCTCGAAGGTCTCACGAAAGCCGGTCGACCAGACGTTCGGGGCCGGTGAGCCGTTGCCGTCGGCCATGGCAGACCACTCCTGGACACGGACGGCACGGGCGTAGCAGACGGCGCCGGCCTGGATGCGGGCCCGCTCGGTAGCGGGGGCGTATTCGGCGGTCTCGACGAGCTGGTCCAGCGCGCGGGCCTCGCCACGTGAGGCGACTTCGGCTTTGCCGTAGGAGCCGTTGGCGGTGACCAGGACGAAGGAGAGCAGCAGGACGGTCATGGTCAGCAGCGGACCGACGAGGTCTTTGACGGCCATGCCTTCGTCGTCGTCGGCGTGGACGAGTCTCGGCCGCAGCCAGCGGTTGGCGGCCAGTCCCGCGAGCAGGGCCAGCAGAGCGACGACGATGACGAGAACCACGGGATGCCACCTCGGGGCGGAGGGTCGGATCCCGGCGACGGCCGGGGCCCGTGATCATTTCCGTGACCACGCCACGCGCGGAAGAGCGGAACCGTTTCTCGCCTCACAAAGAGCGACACAACATTCCCCCAGCCGGACGACGCCGGCCCTGCGGCTGTCCCGCGATCACCGGTCACGCGTCGCCGCGCGTGCTCGTGCCGGCTCGGGCTGCCGGGAGTCGTCGCGGAGTAGCGAACGGAGTACCGGTGGGCAGATCCCGGATGTGCCGGTCGAGCCGTGTCCCCTCCACACCGTGGAGGTGTCTGTCAGCCCGCCGGCCGGGCGGCTGTGACGGATACGCAGTGGCCGGCACCCCACACCGGAGGGCTCGCACCCCGTGCGTCCGACCCTCGCGTAGAGCGGCACCAGGACAGCGGCGGTGCGGCGCGGATCGGACCCGCACCAGCGCGCCATCGCGCTGCACCACGGTCGTGCGGTCCACCGTCGCCACCGCACCACCCTGATGCGCTCCATCGGCATCGCCGCACCGCACCGGGACGCGCCACCGCCGTGCGGCTCCTCTCTCACACCCCCTTGACCGCGGCCTGATCGCCGGCCGAAACGGCCGATGTCAGAGGGAAACGTCGTGGGAGCAGACCTGGACCAGGCGTGTGGCGAAGCTGGACAAGGGGGCGCGCGGCTGCCGTGCCGCACCCGGACAAGGAGCCGGTCGACGGCGGGCGCGCCGGTGGAGAGCATCGGCGCGGTGCGCCGGGCGCGCGAGTGCCGGGCATCGCCGGGGGCGGCGTACCGGGTGCGGTGGCGCACCATCGCGGTGCGCACCACGGTGGCGTCCGTCGTCATCCGGCGCACCGGAGAGTGGGCCGCATCGTGAATGGAGCTGTGGTTCGCCCTGCGGACGCCGTGACTCACCGACGGCCGAGGCAGCGGCGGGGTGCTCCCGGCCCCGGGAGCACCCCGCCGGGATCAGGTCACGGGCAGCCGGGGCCCGTGCCGGGGTTGGTGCAGACGTCGGTGCCGGGGCCGCCGTTGTTGGTGTTCGTGCCCGCGCCTCCGTCGAGGTTGTCGTTGCCGGCCTCCCCGAAGAGGGAGTCGTCTCCGGAGCCGCCGGTCAGGGTGTCGTCGCCCTGGGAGCCGTGGAGGGTGTCGCCGCCCGTGCCGCCCTCGAGTCGGTCGCTGCCGGGCCCGCCGGTGATCACGTCCGCCCCATGGCCGCCGCACACGAGGTCGTCGCCGGCGACGCTGTTGATGGTGTCGTTGCCGCTGCGGGCGAGGATGACATCGCGTCCGGACGTGCCGCTGATCTGGTCGTCACCAGGGGTGCCGGTGAGGGTGGGCTGTTCGCCGAAGCATGTGGCCGCGTCGACGGTGGTGGTCTGCGTCGCGGTGTCGTTGGCCGGGGCCGGATCAAAGACCGCGCCGGCGACGCCCGCCGTGTCGACGGCGATGTCCTCGGTCGTGGCCGTCACGGTGATGGTCCGCGCAGCGCTCGCTCCGGCGGTCAGGGTGCCGACGTCACAGGTGACGACGTCCGGGGTGGTGCCGACCACGGTGCACCCGGGGGACGCCGAGACGAACTGCAGTCCGGCCGGGAGGGTGTCCTGGAGCACGACCCCCTCGGCTGTCTGGGGGCCGTTGTTCGTCGCGGTGAGCGTGTACGTCACGTCCTGCCCCACCACGACGGGATCGAATCCCGTGTCGGACTTCGTGACGGCCAGGTCGGCGTCGCTCAGGTGAAGGTGCCCGATGAAACCGGAGGTTTCAGCGAACCAGATGTCGCCGTCCGGGCCCTTGGTGATGCCCGCGGGGCCGCGCTCGTTCGAGGGCAGAGGGAACTCGGCGATGACGCCGGACGTGCTGATCCGCCCGATCCTCCCGCCGTTGATGTCGCTGAACCACAGACTGTCGTCCGGCCCCGCGACGATGTCCTGGGGAAAGGCATCGGGGCCATTCGACGGCAGGTCGTACTGGGTGATCACGCCGGACGGCGTGATCCGGCCGATCCGGCTGCCGCCGAACACGGTGAACCAGACGTTCCCGTCCGGGCCGGCGGTGATACCGGTCGGGCCGCCGCCGCCTGGGACCGGGAACTCGGTGACGACTCCGGACGGGGTGATCCGGCCGATGAGGTTCGCCCCGATCTCGGTGAACCAGAGGTTCCCGTCCGGCCCGGCGGTAATGTAGGACGGTTGGCCGGAACCAGCGGGCAGGGGGTACTCGGTGAGGTCGCCGGAGGTCGTGATCCGGCCGATCCGGTTGCCGTTCTGCTCGGTGAACCACATGGCCCCGTCCGGGCCGGCGGTGATGCCGGTGGGTTCGACGAACTGGTCGGGGAGGGGGTACTCGGTGACCGTGCCGTTCATGTCGATCTTCCCGACCCGGGAGTTGAAGTCCTGCATGGTGAACCAGAGGTTCCCGTCCGGGCCGGTGGCGATGTCGTGCGGACTGCTGAACTGGGTCAGGGGGTACTCGGCGATGAGAGTGCCAGCCGGGCTCATGCGGCCGATCTTGTCGCCGACCGCCTCGGTGAACCACAGATTGCCGTCCGGGCCGGTGGTGATACCGACCGGGGTGGCGGCCTCGGGGGTGGGCAGGGGGTGCTCGTCGATGACCACGGCGGCCTGGGCCTGCGGCGCCCCGGCGGCCAGGGGGAGGGCAACAGCCATCAGGATGCCGGCCAGCAGCGCGCCAAGTCCGCGCCGACGGCGGGGTTTCGGCCGCTCGGGGGACGCCGGCTCTGGCGGCTCGAGGGTGGTGAGAGGCATGGGCGAGCACCTTTCGGTCGCATCGGAACGCGCCCGTCGTATCAGAACCCGATCGTTTCTGCGGACGCGGCGGTACCCACGACACGCCGCACCCCCACCCACATATCGCCCGATCGGAGTCGTGCCCGTCGCGGAGCGACAACGGGCGAACGGCCCCGCCACTCAGGGCCAGAGCTCGTTCACGGCCGTGCGGGCGGTCGTCTTGAAGGCGGTCACCAAGGCATCCCACACATCGCCCATCCAACCCTCAGGGCGTAGGTCACGGTCCGCCTGCCGCAGCCCACAGATGAAGAGACGGACGTCCGTGTCACCGATCTCCCGGTTCGCAGTACTTCGAGGCCGTCGGACTCGCGCCGGTGACGCGGGCCGCGACCGTGACGGACCAGACCGTAGAGCCGATCTGCCGGAGCCGCACCAGGGTGAGTTGCTCGCCCCGGCACCGGCCGGAGCCTCCGTCGAGCTGGAGGCTGCCGGCCGGCGGGTAGTGGACGGCGAGCTTGGGCTCGTCCCCACTGCCGACGGGCAGGTAGGCGCCGATGAAGAGACTCGCGAAGCCCGCCGCGCCCTGCCCACCGCTCGCCACCGGCACGGACGGGGCGGACTTCGGTGCCGCGGTCACGGGCGAATTGGGTACCGAGAGGTAGGCGAGCGCGCCCAGCAGCGGGCCTAGGGCGACCAGGCCCCAAAGCATCCAGCGCAGCAGGGCCGCCGAGTTGGCCCGGGCACCGGTCGACCAGCCGCCGACCCATCCGGCGTCCGGGTCGGCCTCAGGCTTCTCGAAAGGCGGCGTCTCCAAAGCAGCCTGCCAAGTCGGCCTTGCGGCGGCCGGTGACGACGGGGCTCATCCCGTGCCCCAAGCCGACCGCAGGGTGTGGCCGGCCAGCTCGGCGATCCGGGCGCGGCGTTCCGTTTCAGGGCGGCGGCTCAGCGCGGCGAACGCGGCGAACGCGGCGAGGACGAACTCGGCGTCCTCGCCGAGGAACACGCGGAGCCTTCCGTGCGTGCCGGTGCCGAAGGGACGGACGACGTCGCGGCGAGGAGCTGTTCGGGCGTCAGGCAGCCGGCCCAGGAATCGGTCATGGCGGACAGGCCATCGCCGAGGCGGCCATCGGTCACCCAGCCGGACAACGCCTGCCGGAAGCCGGGGTCCACGTACAGCGCGGCCCACTCGGCATCCAGCCGGTCGACTCCACACCGGCGGCGGGGTACAAAACATCATGCACGGCACGTCCCCTCTCGGAACTCGTGCCGCACACACTCCACAGACCAGCATGCCCAAAGCTCGCCCCACACCCGAAAGACCATGTGCCAGGCGCTTGCCCGCTCTCTGGGCAATCCCCCCGTGAGCCTCCGGGCAAGCCAGCCTGGAAGGCGGTCAAGCCACCATGACCGTCAGCCCATGCCCGGCCCGGGCTTTGTTCACGAGAACCGGGTTCTGGCACAGATCTTGTTCGATTGCGAGGGCCTGACTCGTGCCAGACGGCGTGCACCTTGTCGCCTGACGGCCGGAAGTGACGCTCCCTCAGGTGCATTCCGTTCGCTGCTGTGGACGGCGATGGTGCGGGTCATGCAGACCGACGCGCTGTTCTGGGACCCGCTGGTGTTCGAGGGGATCGATGAGGTGGAGGTCGAGGCGGTTACGGCCGCGTTCGGCACGGTTGAGGTAGTGGCGAGAAGTCGCGCGGTCGCGGCGACGTGTCCAGACTGCGGCCTCTGCTCGGATCGAGTCCACGACCGTTACCAGCGCAGGCTGAAGGACCTTCCGCTCGCTGATCAGGGCTTCGTGATCCGGCTGAAGGTCAGGCGTTTCATCTGCGGGACGGCGGACTGCCCGCGCCGGACGTTCGCCGAGCCGTTCTCCCGGCTGACTGTCCCGCGCGCACGGTTCACCACGCGGCCCAACCGTTCCCTGGAACGGGTGGGGCGCGCCCTGGCGGGGCGGGCCGGCGCTCGGCTGGCGGCCCAGCTCGGCTTCGGTGCAGGGCGGATGACCTTGTTTCGCAGGGTCACGGCACTGCCCGATCCGCAATTCAGTACTCCACGGGTGCTGGGCGTGGACGACTTCGCGATCCGTCGCGGCCAGACCTACTCCACGGTCTTGACCAGCGTCGAAGACCATCGCGTGGTCGACGTGCTCCCGACCCGCGAGGGCGGACCCCTGGCCGCCTGGCTGATCCGCCACCCCGGCGTGGAGATCATCTGCCGGGATCGGGCGGGCGCCTACGCCGAGGGCGCCCGCCGCGGTGCCCCCGATGCTCTGCAGGTCGCTGACCGGTTACATCTGTGGCAGGGCCTCGGCCGGGCCCTAGAGACCTGCGTCGCCGCACATCGCGACTGCCTGCCCAACCCAAAGCCCAGCGGCACGCCGCCGCAGGACACCCAACCAACTCCCTTTCGGCCGCAGGACGACGCGGAGCCTGTCGGCCGGCGAGACGCGCGCAAGAAGGCTGCACACGCCCTGGTCCACGAGATGCTCGCCCAGGGCCACTCACGCTGGGCGATCGCCCGGCACCTGGGCTGTGGGCTCGACACCGCTCCTGTACGCGAACGCCGGATGCTGACAGGACACCATCCGCGAGAACCAACCCCGGCCCAGCAGGCTGGACCCCTACAAGCCCTACCTGGAACGACGATTCGCCGAGGGATGCACCAGCGTCACCCGGCTACACGGCGAGCTGGTCTCCGAGCACGCTCCTGTCACCTACGGCATGGTCCGAGCGCACATCGCCACCTTGCGCGAGGCCCCATCCGCCGCACCGCCACGGCCGCCGACGGTACGGCAGGTGACCGGCTGGCTCACCCGCCACCCCGCAGCCTTGAGCGAGGAAGACCGCGTCGGCCTCGAGGACGTCCTGGCCTGCTGTCCCGAACCGGACACGACCGCCGGCCACGTCCGCGACTTCGGCGAGATCCTCACCGGCCGCCTCGGCGCCACGCTCCCTGCCTGGACCGACGCGGTCGACCCCAGCCAGCCACCCGGCCGCCTCACCGGCACCTGCACAGAGCCCGTGGCCGCCCCAAGCCTTGGCCCCGGTTGAGTCTCCCGCGGGGGGAGACATCAAGCTGGGGGCATGGACAGCGACAGGCTCTATTCCATCGGAGAACTATCCCGGCGAACCGGCCTGACGGTGAAGACCATCCGGTTCTACTCCGACAAAGGCATCGTCCCGCCAACCGACCGGAGCCCGGCGGGTTACCGGCTTTACGGTCTCGACGCACTCGCGCGCCTGGACCTGGCCCGCACGCTGCGTGATCTCGGGCTCGATCTGGCGACCGTGCGCAAGGTGTTGGACCGGGAGGCATCCATACCGGAAGTCACGGAAGCACACGCCAACGCCTTGGACGTGCAGATTCAGACTCTCCGCCTGCGCCGGGCAGTACTCCGCGCAGTCGCCAGACGCGGCCCCACCGCCAAGGAGATAGACCTCATGCACCAACTCGCCACGCTCTCTCAGACCGAACGACGCCGACTGGTATCCGGATTCATCGACGACGCCTTCAAAGGTCTTCACGCCAACCCCGAGTTCGTGACCCTGATGCGATCCGCCATGCCCGAGCTCCCCGACGATCCCGCGCCCGAACAGGTCGAGGCCTGGGTGGAATTTGCAGGACTCTGCCAGAACGCAGACTTCCGTGTCGCGATACGCCGCACAGCTGAGGACCAGGCGGAAGAGCCTTCCCAGCAGGACGTCACTACTCTGCACAATGCTCTCAACCAAGCGATGCGTGAACGAATCGCCGAGGCTGTATCCGCCGGCCTCCTGCCAGCCTCCGACAAAAGTGCATCCGGGACCTGTCCCCGAGTGGTGGACACCTCTGAGCCCGGTCCCGGTAGGGGCCGGGTAGGAGGCATCTTTTATGGTGATGAAGGTCTACTCGCCC
>NZ_JBEZNQ010000121.1:0-14926 GCF_040653315.1 Streptomyces sp. NPDC047981
TGGAACCCGGATCGGACCCCGGGACCGGAGCCGGAGGTGAGCCCGGGGCCGGACCCGGAATGGAACCCGGATCGGACCCCGGGACCGGAGCCGGAGGTGAGCCCGGGGCCGGACCCGGAATGGAACCCGGATCGGACCCCGGGACCGGAGCCGGAAGTGAGCCCGGGGCCGGACCCGGAATGGAACCCGGATCGGACCCCGGGACCGGATCCGGATCGGAACCCGGGACCGGACCCCGGAACGGACTCCTGGGCCGGACCCCCGGGGCCGGCCAGGAGGGACTACGCGCCCACGTACTCGCGCAGGTGGCGGGCCGTCAGGGTCTCGCTCTTCTCGACCAGCTCGGACGGCGTGCCCTCGAAGACGATCCGGCCGCCGTCGTGGCCCGCGCCCGGGCCGAGGTCGATCAGCCAGTCGGCGTGGGCCATGACCGCCTGGTGGTGCTCGATGACGACGACCGTGTTGCCCGCCTCGACCAGGCGGTCGAGGAGGGCGAGGAGCTGGTCGACGTCGGCCAGGTGGAGACCGGTCGTCGGCTCGTCGAGCACGTAGACCGCGCCCTTCTCCGCCATGTGGATCGCCAGCTTCAGACGCTGCCGCTCGCCGCCCGAGAGGGTGTTGAGGGGCTGGCCGAGGCGGAGGTAGCCGAGGCCGACGTCCTTCAGGCGGCCGAGGATCGTCCGCGCCTGCCCCTTGGCGGTGAAGAAGTCGTACGCCTCCTCGATCGACATCGACAGGACCTCGTGGATGTTCTTGCCGTCCAGGGTGTAGGCGAGCACCTCGGCGGTGAACCGCTTCCCCTCGCACTCCTCGCAGACCGACGCGACACCCGCCATCATCGCCAGGTCGGTGTAGACGAGCCCGAGTCCGTTGCACTTGGGGCAGGCGCCCTCCGAGTTGGCGCTGAAGAGCGCCGCCTTGACCCCGTTGGCCTTGGCGAAGGCGGTACGGATCGGGTTGAGGAGGCCCGTGTACGTCGCCGGGTTCGAGCGGCGCGAGCCCCGGATCGGGGACTGGTCGGCGACGACGACCCCCTCCCGGCCGGGCAGGTTGCCGTGGATCAGGGAGGACTTCCCGGAGCCGGCGACGCCCGTGACGACGGTCAGGACACCGGTCGGGATCTCGACGCTCACGTTCTGGAGGTTGTGCCGGGTCGCGCCCGTGATGGAGAGCGCGCCGGTCCGCGGACGCACCTCGGGGCGGAGCTTGGCCCGGTGGGAGAGGTGGGCGCCGGTCAGCGTCCCGGAGGCGCGCAGGCCCGGCACGTCACCGGAGTAGCAGATCTCGCCGCCGTTCGTGCCGGCGCGCGGGCCGAGGTCGACGACGTGGTCCGCGATCTCGATGACCTCCGGCTTGTGCTCGACGACCAGGACGGTGTTGCCCTTGTCGCGCAGCCGCAGGAGCAGGTCGTTCATGCGGCGGATGTCGTGCGGGTGGAGCCCGATGGTCGGCTCGTCGAAGACGTACGTCACGTCGGTGAGGGAGGAGCCGAGGTGGCGCACCATCTTCACGCGCTGCGCCTCGCCGCCGGAGAGCGTGCCGGAGGCGCGGTCCAGGCTGAGATAGCCGAGGCCGATCTCGACGAGGGATTCGAGCAGTTCGCGCAGGCCGGCGAGGAGCGGGGCGACGGACGGGTCCTCGATCCGGCGGACGAACTCGGCCAGGTCGCTGATCTGCATCGCCGAGCACTCGGCGATGTTGACCCCGTCGATACGGGAGGACAGCGCGGCCTCGGTGAGGCGGGTGCCCTCGCAGGCGGGGCAGGTGCGGAAGACGACGGCGCGGTCGACGAAGGCGCGGATGTGCGCCTGCATGGCTTCGCGGTCCTTGACGAGGACGGTCCGCTGCAGCTTCACCACGAGGCCCTCGTAGGTGAAGTTGTTGCTGCCGACCTTCACCTTGCAGGACGGCTTGTGGAGGAAGTCCTCCCACTCCTGCTCGGTGAAGTCGGCGAGCTTCTTGTCGGGGTCGTAGAACCCGGAGCCGGCCATGACCTGCCACATCCAGGAGTCGACGGCGTAGCCAGGGACGGTGATCGCGCCCTCGTTGAGGGACTTGGTGCGGTCGACGAGCTCGTCCACGTCGACGTCGGAGATCTCGCCGGCACCCTCGCAGCGCGGGCACATGCCCTCGGGCAGGTTGAAGCTGAAGGCGCCCGAGGTGCCGACGTGCGGGGTGCCGAGGCGGCTGAAGACGATACGGAGCATCGTGTACGCGTCGGTCGCCGTGCCCACCGTGGAGCGGGAGTTGGCGCCCATCCGCTCCTGGTCGACGACGATCGCGGCGCTGAGGTTGTGCAGTCCGTCCACGTCGGGGCGGCCGAGGGCCGGCATGAAGGACTGGAGGAAGGCGCTGTAGGTCTCGTTGATCAGGCGCTGCGACTCGGCGGCGATGGTGCCGAAGACGAGCGAGGACTTGCCGGAGCCGGACACGCCGGTGAAGACGGTGAGGCGGCGCTTGGGGAGGTCGACGTCGACGTTCCGCAGGTTGTTCTCGCGGGCTCCGCGGACCTGGATGACGTGGTGGTTGTCCGCGGCGGCGGGGGTGGTCATGGGATGCGCCCTCCGATGGTGGTCCCGTGTTCCGTACGTACCTCGACCACGTTACTCTATACAGCGTACAAAGTAATGGGAAACGCGTCTGACCTGCGAGAATGGGTGTCATGGCGAAGGAACGGAGCAGCGGTGCGGGGGATCCCGCGCGCACGCTCGAACTGCTGTGGCGGGATGCCGGGAGCGCCCCGGGGGGCGGTGGCGGCCGCCGCGGGCCGCGCCAGGGGCTGACGGTCGACGCCGTCGTGGAGGCGGCGGTGGCCCTCGCCGACGGGGGTGGCCTCGACGCGCTCTCGATGCGCGCGGTGGCGCAGCGGCTCGGCGTGACGCCGATGACGCTGTACACGTACGTCCCCGGCAAGGCCGAGCTGCTCGACCTGATGCTGGACCAGGTCTTCCTGGCGATGGAACGGGCCCCCTTCGCGCCGGAGGTGCCGTGGCGGGAGCGGGTGACGGCGGTCGCCGACGCGAACCGCGCGCTCTACCTCGGCCACCCCTGGCTGGCGGAGCTGCGCGTCCACCGGCCGCCGCTCGGGCCGGGGGTGATGGCGAAGTACGAGCACGAGCTGGGCGCCTTCGAGGGCCTCGGGCTGGACGACGTGGCGATGGACTCGGCGCTGACGCACCTGCTCGGCTTCGTCCAGTCCGCCGCCCGTACGGAGCTGGACGCGCGGGCGGTGGACCTGGAGAGCGCGATGTCCGACCACGAGTGGTGGGACGCCCACGCGCCGCTGCTTGAGCGGGTGTTCGACGCGGAACGCTTCCCGCTGGCGTCGCGGGTGGGGGAGGCGGCGGCGGTGGCGTACCAGGGCATGTACAGCCCGGAGTACGCCTACGGGTTCGGCCTGGCGCGGGTACTGGACGGCCTCGCGGCGCTGGTGACGACGGCTGGGGGGCCTACGGGTTCGTCGGGTTCCCCAGGTCGAGGAGGGCGTCGACCCCGGCCTTGAGCTGGTCGGCGGTCAGCTCCCGCTCGGCGGTGAGGTGGTTGACGAGGCTCGGGGTGAACGGCGCGAGCAGCATGTGGGCGAGGAGCGCGCTGTCGGTCCCGGGCCTGAGCCGGCCGAGCAGCAGGGTCACGTGGGTGTGCATGGCGAGGTACGCCCCGCTGGTGTAGGTCGCGCTGGGGGCGGCGGCCTGCGCGGCGAGCAGGAGTTCGCGCTGTTCGATGACCCGGTCGACGAGCGCGTCGAGGAAGGCGCGCAGCCGCTCGTCGGCGGGGGCGCCGGGCCCGAGGGGCGGCGGGCCGCCCATGTACGCCTCCTGGAACTGCACCTCCCGGTCGTCGAGGAGCGCCCACAGGAGCTGGGAGACGTCGCCGAAGCGGCGGTAGACGGTGCCGACGCCGATGCCGCTGGCGTGGGCGACCTGGTTCATGGTGACCCCGCCGGGTCCGGACTCGGCCACGATCCGGGCGGCGGCGTCCAGGATCTTCCGGCGGTTCCGCGCGGCGTCGGCGCGCTCGGGCGCGGCCCGGCCGACGGTGGGCAGCAGGGGGACGTCGGCCGCCGCCCTGGAGTCCTTCGCGCCGCTCATGCCCGTCCGTCCTTCCGCTCCGACCTGCCCCGACTCGCCGTGGCTCGCTACGACCCCCCTGGTCCGCCCCCGCTCACGAGCATAACGGAGCACTATCCGGTTACCGGATCGGTGCGCGGAGTCACGTGATCCGGCTCACATCCACCCGTGGATGTCACATCCGCCGGCTCGCCGGTGTCTAGAGGGTGAAGCGGCTTTCGAGGCTCACCGAGGCGCGCATCCGAGCGCGGCGAGGGACGACGAGGGAGAGATCATGGCTGGGAACACGGCGGTGGTTGTGATCGGTGGCGGGTACGCCGGAGTCATGGCGGCGAACCGGCTCACCAAGCGCGAGGGCGTGGACGTGACGCTGGTCAACCCGAGGCCGTCGTTCGTCGACCGGATCCGGCTGCACCAGTTCGTGAACGGCTCGCACGACGGCGTCACGGAGTACGGCAGGCTGCTCGCCTCCGGGGTCCGGCTGGTCGTGGACACCGTCGCGGAGATCGACGCGGCCGGGCGGAGCCTGGCGCTCGCGTCCGGTGACACGCTCACCTACGACTACCTGATCTACGCGGTGGGCAGCATGAGCGCCGAGGTGCGGGTGCCGGGCGGCGCGGAGTTCGCCTACCCGCTCGGCGGGTGGGAGCAGGCCCGGCGCCTGCGGGACGCGGTCGAAGCCGCGCCCGCCGCGGCCCCGCTCACCGTCGTGGGCAGCGGGACGACCGGCCTGGAGACGGCCGCCGAGCTCGCGGAGGCGGGCCGGAAGGTGACCCTGGTCTGCGGCGAGCTCCTCGCCCCGTCCCTGCACCCGAGCGCGCGGCGCTCGGTCGCCAAGCGGCTGGCCCGGCTCGGTGTGACGGTCGTCGAGGGCCCCGGCGCGAGGGTGGCGGAGGTGACCAGGGACGCGGTGGTTCTCGCCGACGGGCGCGAGCTGGCGAGCGCGGTGACCGTGTGGACCGCCGGGTTCACCGTGCCGGACCTGGCCGTGCGCAGCGGCCTGAGCACCGACGCCGTGGGCCGGTTGCTCACGGACGAGACCCTCACCAGCGTGGACGACGAGCGGGTCGTGGCGGCGGGCGACGCGGCGGCGCCGTCGGGGCTGCCGTACCGGATGAGCTGCCAGGCGGCCGTCCAGCTCGGCCCGCAGGCCGCCGAGACGGTCCTCAGCCGGATCGCGGACGAGCGGCCCGCGCGGGTCGAGGTGGGCTTCGCGGCCCAGTGCCTGAGCCTGGGCCGACGTGCGGGGCTCCTTCAGCTCGCCGAGAAGGACGACACCGTCAAGAAGCAGTACGTGGCCGGTCGGGCGGGCGCGCTCGTCAAGGAGATGATCTGCCGTGGGATTCCGTGGCAGCTGCGGTACGAGGCGCGGAAGCCGGGCGTGCGCACGTGGTGGTCCAAGGACGCCGGCCGCGAGGCGCTGGTGGCGACGGGCGGACGCCCGGCCACCCGGCGCGCCGAAGCACCCGCGGTCGCCGAACAGGTGGCGTGACGTGGGGCGGGGGAGCGGGAGTCGGCCGGTGTGCGGGCGGGAAGGGACAGTGCTGTGACTGATCCGACGACCGAGGCGGGATTCGAGGCGGGATTCGAGGCGGCGACCGCCCCGGGGACCGATCCGGGAACCGAGGCGGCGACCGACCCGGGGATCGAGGCTCCCGCGACCGAGGTTCCCGGGACGGACGCCCCTGGGACGGAGGCTCCCGGGACGGACGCCCCCGCAACCGACGCTCCCGTGACCGACGCCCCCGGGGCCGACCCCGCGACCGAGAGCTTCGTCGCGCATCGCAACCTGCTCTTCACCGTGGCGTACGAGATGCTCGGCTCGGCGGCCGACGCGGAGGACGTCCTCCAGGAGACCTGGATGCGGTGGGTCCAGGTCGATCTGACGGAAGTGCGTGAGCACCGCGCGTACCTGGTCAGGATCACCACCCGCCAGGCCCTCAACCGGCTGCGCGCCCTGTCGCGCCGGAAGGAGGCGTACGTCGGCCCCTGGCTGCCCGAGCCGCTGCTCACCGCGCCCGACGTGGCCCAGGACGCCGAACTCGCCGAGAGCGTGTCGATGGCGCTGATGCTCGTCCTGGAGACGCTGTCGCCGACCGAGCGCGCGGTCTTCGTGCTGCGGGAGGTGTTCGACCTCGGCTACGACGAGATCGCGGCCGCCGTCGACAAGACCCCGGCCGCGGTGCGCCAGATCGCGCACCGCGCGCGCCGGCACGTGGACGCGCGCCGTCCGCGCGCGGTGGTGTCCGCGAGCGAGACCCGGGCGGCCCTGGAGTCCTTCCAGCACGCGCTCGCCACCGGGGACATCCAGGGCCTGCTGGACGTCCTCGCCCCGGAGGTCGTCCTGCTGAGCGACGGCGGCGGCATCAAGCAGGCGGCGCGCCGGCCGGTCCTCGGCTCCGACAAGGTGGCCCGGTACATCCTGGGCGGCGCGGGGAAGCACCCGGGCGCGGTCGCCACCGGCCTGACCGTGGTCAACGGCAACCCGGCGCTGGCCATGTACCTGGACGGGGAGATGGACGGCGTCATGGCGGTCCGCCTGGAGGACTCCCGGATCACGGGCCTGTACTACGTCCGCAACCCGGAGAAGCTGACCCGCGTCGGGTCCGAGACGGCGCTCACGTTGCGGTGAGGGGCGCGCCGGGACCGCCGCCCGGGCGATGGCGGCTCCCCTTGCGAAGTGGATGAGTATCCGTTTAACCTCGGGGAAGGTTGAAACGGAACTGAATCCGCTTAAGGGGAGCTCGTCATGTCCGTGAACGTCGCCGTCATCTACTACTCCTCGACCGGGAGCGTGCACCAGCTCGCCCAGGCCGTCGCCGAAGGCGCCGAGAAGGCCGGTGCGCAGGTGCGGCTGCGGCGCGTGACCGAACTCGCTCCGGACGCCGCGATCGACGGCAACCCCGCCTGGCGCGCCCATGTGGACGCCGCCGCGGGCGTCGACGTCGCCACGCTGGACGACCTGGAGTGGGCCGACGCGTACGCGCTCGGCTCGCCGACCCGGTACGGCAACATCGCCGCCCAGCTGAAGCAGTTCATCGACACGACGGGCGGCCTGTGGCAGCGCGGCGTCTTCGCGGACAAGCCGGCCACGGCCTTCACCAGCGCCCACAACGTGCACGGCGGCAACGAGTCCACCCTGCTCGCCCTCTACAACACCTTCCACCACTGGGGCTCGGTCATCGTCTCCCCCGGCTACACCGACGGTGCCGTCTACGCGGCCGGCGGCAACCCCTACGGCACCTCGCACGCCGGCGGCAACGGCGCCCCGGAGGAGAACGTCCTCGAAGCCGCCCGCTACCAGGGCCGCCGCCTCACACACATCGCGAAGCGCCTGAAGGGCCTCGCGACGGACTGACCGTACGGACCTCACGCGCGCGTGCCCCCGGGGAAGGATCCTTCCCCGGGGGCACGCGCGCGTGAGGTCCGTACGGTCAGTCCGTCGCGAGGCCCTTCAGGCGCTTCGCGATGTGTGTGAGGCGGCGGCCCTGGTAGCGGGCGGCTTCGAGGACGTTCTCCTCCGGGGCGCCGTTGCCGCCGGCGTGCGAGGTGCCGTAGGGGTTGCCGCCGGCCGCGTAGACGGCACCGTCGGTGTAGCCGGGGGAGACGATGACCGAGCCCCAGTGGTGGAAGGTGTTGTAGAGGGCGAGCAGGGTGGACTCGTTGCCGCCGTGCACGTTGTGGGCGCTGGTGAAGGCCGTGGCCGGCTTGTCCGCGAAGACGCCGCGCTGCCACAGGCCGCCCGTCGTGTCGATGAACTGCTTCAGCTGGGCGGCGATGTTGCCGTACCGGGTCGGCGAGCCGAGCGCGTACGCGTCGGCCCACTCCAGGTCGTCCAGCGTGGCGACGTCGACGCCCGCGGCGGCGTCCACATGGGCGCGCCAGGCGGGGTTGCCGTCGATCGCGGCGTCCGGAGCGAGTTCGGTCACGCGCCGCAGCCGCACCTGCGCACCGGCCTTCTCGGCGCCTTCGGCGACGGCCTGGGCGAGCTGGTGCACGCTCCCGGTCGAGGAGTAGTAGATGACGGCGACGTTCACGGACATGACGAGCTCCCCTTAAGCGGATTCAGTTCCGTTTCAACCTTCCCCGAGGTTAAACGGATACTCATCCACTTCGCAAGGGGAGCCGCCATCGCCCGGGCGGCGGTCCCGGCGCGCCCCTCACCGCAACGTGAGCGCCGTCTCGGACCCGACGCGGGTCAGCTTCTCCGGGTTGCGGACGTAGTACAGGCCCGTGATCCGGGAGTCCTCCAGGCGGACCGCCATGACGCCGTCCATCTCCCCGTCCAGGTACATGGCCAGCGCCGGGTTGCCGTTGACCACGGTCAGGCCGGTGGCGACCGCGCCCGGGTGCTTCCCCGCGCCGCCCAGGATGTACCGGGCCACCTTGTCGGAGCCGAGGACCGGCCGGCGCGCCGCCTGCTTGATGCCGCCGCCGTCGCTCAGCAGGACGACCTCCGGGGCGAGGACGTCCAGCAGGCCCTGGATGTCCCCGGTGGCGAGCGCGTGCTGGAAGGACTCCAGGGCCGCCCGGGTCTCGCTCGCGGACACCACCGCGCGCGGACGGCGCGCGTCCACGTGCCGGCGCGCGCGGTGCGCGATCTGGCGCACCGCGGCCGGGGTCTTGTCGACGGCGGCCGCGATCTCGTCGTAGCCGAGGTCGAACACCTCCCGCAGCACGAAGACCGCGCGCTCGGTCGGCGACAGCGTCTCCAGGACGAGCATCAGCGCCATCGACACGCTCTCGGCGAGTTCGGCGTCCTGGGCCACGTCGGGCGCGGTGAGCAGCGGCTCGGGCAGCCAGGGGCCGACGTACGCCTCCTTCCGGCGCGACAGGGCGCGCAGCCGGTTGAGGGCCTGGCGGGTGGTGATCCTGACCAGGTACGCGCGGTGCTCACGCACTTCCGTCAGATCGACCTGGACCCACCGCATCCAGGTCTCCTGGAGGACGTCCTCCGCGTCGGCCGCCGAGCCGAGCATCTCGTACGCCACGGTGAAGAGCAGGTTGCGATGCGCGACGAAGCTCTCGGTCGCGGGGTCGGCCCCGGGGGCGTCGGTCACGGGAGCGTCGGTTGCGGGGGCGTCCGTCCCGGGAGCCTCCGTCCCAGGGGCGTCCGTCCCGGGAACCTCGGTCGCGGGAGCCTCGATCCCCGGGTCGGTCGCCGCCTCGGTTCCCGGATCGGTCCCCGGGGCGGTCGCCGCCTCGAATCCCGCCTCGAATCCCGCCTCGGTCGTCGGATCAGTCACAGCACTGTCCCTTCCCGCCCGCACACCGGCCGACTCCCGCTCCCCCGCCCCACGTCACGCCACCTGTTCGGCGACCGCGGGTGCTTCGGCGCGCCGGGTGGCCGGGCGTCCGCCCGTCGCCACCAGCGCCTCGCGGCCGGCGTCCTTGGACCACCACGTGCGCACGCCCGGCTTCCGCGCCTCGTACCGCAGCTGCCACGGAATCCCACGGCAGATCATCTCCTTGACGAGCGCGCCCGCCCGACCGGCCACGTACTGCTTCTTGACGGTGTCGTCCTTCTCGGCGAGCTGAAGGAGCCCCGCACGTCGGCCCAGGCTCAGGCACTGGGCCGCGAAGCCCACCTCGACCCGCGCGGGCCGCTCGTCCGCGATCCGGCTGAGGACCGTCTCGGCGGCCTGCGGGCCGAGCTGGACGGCCGCCTGGCAGCTCATCCGGTACGGCAGCCCCGACGGCGCCGCCGCGTCGCCCGCCGCCACGACCCGCTCGTCGTCCACGCTGGTGAGGGTCTCGTCCGTGAGCAACCGGCCCACGGCGTCGGTGCTCAGGCCGCTGCGCACGGCCAGGTCCGGCACGGTGAACCCGGCGGTCCACACGGTCACCGCGCTCGCCAGCTCGCGCCCGTCGGCGAGAACCACCGCGTCCCTGGTCACCTCCGCCACCCTCGCGCCGGGGCCCTCGACGACCGTCACACCGAGCCGGGCCAGCCGCTTGGCGACCGAGCGCCGCGCGCTCGGGTGCAGGGACGGGGCGAGGAGCTCGCCGCAGACCAGGGTCACCTTCCGGCCCGCCTCCGCGAGCTCGGCGGCCGTCTCCAGGCCGGTCGTCCCGCTGCCCACGACGGTGAGCGGGGCCGCGGCGGGCGCGGCTTCGACCGCGTCCCGCAGGCGCCGGGCCTGCTCCCACCCGCCGAGCGGGTAGGCGAACTCCGCGCCGCCCGGCACCCGCACCTCGGCGCTCATGCTGCCCACCGCGTAGATCAGGTAGTCGTAGGTGAGCGTGTCACCGGACGCGAGCGCCAGGCTCCGCCCGGCCGCGTCGATCTCCGCGACGGTGTCCACGACCAGCCGGACCCCGGAGGCGAGCAGCCTGCCGTACTCCGTGACGCCGTCGTGCGAGCCGTTCACGAACTGGTGCAGCCGGATCCGGTCGACGAACGACGGCCTCGGGTTGACCAGCGTCACGTCCACGCCCTCGCGCTTGGTGAGCCGGTTCGCCGCCATGACTCCGGCGTACCCGCCACCGATCACAACCACCGCCGTGTTCCCAGCCATGATCTCTCCCTCGTCGTCCCTCGCCGCGCTCGGATGCGCGCCTCGGTGAGCCTCGAAAGCCGCTTCACCCTCTAGACACCGGCGAGCCGGCGGATGTGACATCCACGGGTGGATGTGAGCCGGATCACGTGACTCCGCGCACCGATCCGGTAACCGGATAGTGCTCCGTTATGCTCGTGAGCGGGGGCGGACCAGGGGGGTCGTAGCGAGCCACGGCGAGTCGGGGCAGGTCGGAGCGGAAGGACGGACGGGCATGAGCGGCGCGAAGGACTCCAGGGCGGCGGCCGACGTCCCCCTGCTGCCCACCGTCGGCCGGGCCGCGCCCGAGCGCGCCGACGCCGCGCGGAACCGCCGGAAGATCCTGGACGCCGCCGCCCGGATCGTGGCCGAGTCCGGACCCGGCGGGGTCACCATGAACCAGGTCGCCCACGCCAGCGGCATCGGCGTCGGCACCGTCTACCGCCGCTTCGGCGACGTCTCCCAGCTCCTGTGGGCGCTCCTCGACGACCGGGAGGTGCAGTTCCAGGAGGCGTACATGGGCGGCCCGCCGCCCCTCGGGCCCGGCGCCCCCGCCGACGAGCGGCTGCGCGCCTTCCTCGACGCGCTCGTCGACCGGGTCATCGAACAGCGCGAACTCCTGCTCGCCGCGCAGGCCGCCGCCCCCAGCGCGACCTACACCAGCGGGGCGTACCTCGCCATGCACACCCACGTGACCCTGCTGCTCGGCCGGCTCAGGCCCGGGACCGACAGCGCGCTCCTCGCCCACATGCTGCTCGCGCCGTTCACCCCGAGCCTCGTCAACCACCTCACCGCCGAGCGGGAGCTGACCGCCGACCAGCTCAAGGCCGGGGTCGACGCCCTCCTCGACCTGGGGAACCCGACGAACCCGTAGGCCCCCCAGCCGTCGTCACCAGCGCCGCGAGGCCGTCCAGTACCCGCGCCAGGCCGAACCCGTAGGCGTACTCCGGGCTGTACATGCCCTGGTACGCCACCGCCGCCGCCTCCCCCACCCGCGACGCCAGCGGGAAGCGTTCCGCGTCGAACACCCGCTCAAGCAGCGGCGCGTGGGCGTCCCACCACTCGTGGTCGGACATCGCGCTCTCCAGGTCCACCGCCCGCGCGTCCAGCTCCGTACGGGCGGCGGACTGGACGAAGCCGAGCAGGTGCGTCAGCGCCGAGTCCATCGCCACGTCGTCCAGCCCGAGGCCCTCGAAGGCGCCCAGCTCGTGCTCGTACTTCGCCATCACCCCCGGCCCGAGCGGCGGCCGGTGGACGCGCAGCTCCGCCAGCCAGGGGTGGCCGAGGTAGAGCGCGCGGTTCGCGTCGGCGACCGCCGTCACCCGCTCCCGCCACGGCACCTCCGGCGCGAAGGGGGCCCGTTCCATCGCCAGGAAGACCTGGTCCAGCATCAGGTCGAGCAGCTCGGCCTTGCCGGGGACGTACGTGTACAGCGTCATCGGCGTCACGCCGAGCCGCTGCGCCACCGCGCGCATCGAGAGCGCGTCGAGGCCACCCCCGTCGGCGAGGGCCACCGCCGCCTCCACGACGGCGTCGACCGTCAGCCCCTGGCGCGGCCCGCGGCGGCCGCCACCGCCCCCCGGGGCGCTCCCGGCATCCCGCCACAGCAGTTCGAGCGTGCGCGCGGGATCCCCCGCACCGCTGCTCCGTTCCTTCGCCATGACACCCATTCTCGCAGGTCAGACGCGTTTCCCATTACTTTGTACGCTGTATAGAGTAACGTGGTCGAGGTACGTACGGAACACGGGACCACCATCGGAGGGCGCATCCCATGACCACCCCCGCCGCCGCGGACAACCACCACGTCATCCAGGTCCGCGGAGCCCGCGAGAACAACCTGCGGAACGTCGACGTCGACCTCCCCAAGCGCCGCCTCACCGTCTTCACCGGCGTGTCCGGCTCCGGCAAGTCCTCGCTCGTCTTCGGCACCATCGCCGCCGAGTCGCAGCGCCTGATCAACGAGACCTACAGCGCCTTCCTCCAGTCCTTCATGCCGGCCCTCGGCCGCCCCGACGTGGACGGACTGCACAACCTCAGCGCCGCGATCGTCGTCGACCAGGAGCGGATGGGCGCCAACTCCCGCTCCACGGTGGGCACGGCGACCGACGCGTACACGATGCTCCGTATCGTCTTCAGCCGCCTCGGCACCCCGCACGTCGGCACCTCGGGCGCCTTCAGCTTCAACCTGCCCGAGGGCATGTGCCCGCGCTGCGAGGGTGCCGGCGAGATCTCCGACGTCGACGTGGACGAGCTCGTCGACCGCACCAAGTCCCTCAACGAGGGCGCGATCACCGTCCCTGGCTACGCCGTCGACTCCTGGATGTGGCAGGTCATGGCCGGCTCCGGGTTCTACGACCCCGACAAGAAGCTCGCCGACTTCACCGAGCAGGAGTGGGAGGACTTCCTCCACAAGCCGTCCTGCAAGGTGAAGGTCGGCAGCAACAACTTCACCTACGAGGGCCTCGTGGTGAAGCTGCAGCGGACCGTCCTCGTCAAGGACCGCGAAGCCATGCAGGCGCACATCCGCGCCTTCGTCGACCGCGCCGTCGTCTTCCGCACCTGCCCCGCCTGCGAGGGCACCCGCCTCACCGAGGCCGCGCTGTCCTCCCGTATCGACGGGGTCAACATCGCCGAGTGCTCGGCGATGCAGATCAGCGACCTGGCCGAGTTCGTCCGCCGGATCGAGGACCCGTCCGTCGCCCCGCTCCTCGCCGGCCTGCGCGAACTGCTCGAATCCCTCGTCGAGATCGGCCTCGGCTATCTCAGCCTGGACCGCGCCTCCGGCACGCTCTCCGGCGGCGAGGCGCAGCGCGTGAAGATGGTGCGCCACCTCGGCTCCTCCCTCACCGACGTGACGTACGTCTTCGACGAGCCGACCATCGGGCTCCACCCGCACGACATCCGCCGCATGAACGACCTGCTCCTGCGGCTGCGCGACAAGGGCAACACCGTCCTGGTCGTCGAGCACAAGCCGGAGGTCATCGAGATCGCGGACCACGTCGTCGACCTCGGCCCGCGCGCCGGCACGAACGGCGGCGAGATCTGCTACTCCGGTGACGTGCCGGGCCTGCGCGCCTCCGGGACGCTGACCGGCGCCCACCTCTCCCACCGGGCCAAGCTCCGCCCCGAGGTGCGTCCGCGGACCGGCGCGCTCTCCATCACGGGCGCGACCCGGCACAACCTCCAGAACGTGAGCGTCGAGATCCCGACCGGTGTCCTGACCGTCGTCACGGGCGTCGCCGGCTCCGGGAAGTCCTCCCTGATCCACGGCAACCTGCCCGGCCGGGAGGGGGTCGTCGTCGCCGACCAGTCCCCGATCCGGGGCTCGCGCCGCTCGAACCCGGCGACGTACACGGGCCTCCTCAACCCGATCCGTACCGCCTTCGCCAAGGCCAACGGGGTCAAGGCGGCGCTCTTCAGCGCCAACTCGGAGGGCGCCTGCCCCAAGTGCAACGGACTCGGGCTCGTCTACACCGACCTGGCGATGATGGCGGGTGTCGCGTCGGTCTGCGAGGAGTGCGAGGGGAAGCGGTTCACCGCCGAGGTGCTCGCCTACACCCTGGACGGCAAGAACATCCACGAGGTCCTGTCGATGTCGATCGAGGAGGCGTACGACTTCTTCACCGCCAAGGGGCAGGCGCGGACGATCCTCGGCCGCCTGAAGGACGTCGGCCTCGGCTACCTCCGCCTCGGCCAGCCCCTCAACACCCTCTCGGGCGGCGAGCGGCAGCGTCTGAAGCTGGCGATCCACATGGCGGAGAAGGGCGCGGTCTACGTGCTCGACGAGCCGACGACCGGTCTCCACCTGGCCGACGTCGACCAGCTCCTCGCCCTCCTCGACCGCCTGGTCGAGGCGGGCAACACGGTCGTCGTCATCGAGCACCACCAGGCGGTCATGGCCCACGCCGACTGGCTGATCGACCTCGGCCCGGGCGCGGGCCACGACGGCGGCCGGATCGTCTTCGAGGGCACGCCGTCCGAGCTGGTCGAGAAGAGCGAGACCCTGACGGCCCGCCACCTGCGCGAGTACGTGGGCGCGTAGTCCCTCCTGGCCGGCCCCGGGGGTCCGGCCCAGGAGTCCGTTCCGGGGTCCGGTCCCGGGTTCCGATCCGGATCCGGTCCCGGGGTCCGATCCGGGTTCCATTCCGGGTCCGGCCCCGGGCTCACTTCCGGCTCCGGTCCCGGGGTCCGATCCGGGTTCCATTCCGGGTCCGGCCCCGGGCTCACCTCCGGCTCCGGTCCCGGGGTCCGATCCGGGTTCCATTCCGGGTCCGGCCCCGGGCTCACCTCCGGCTCCGGTCCCGGGGTCCGATCCGGGTTCCA
>NZ_JBEZNQ010000122.1:0-14661 GCF_040653315.1 Streptomyces sp. NPDC047981
ACGCGGCCCACCTGCACTAAATCCCCAACATGGGCCGGTGGGGCCCGGGCCCCCCGGGGAAGGATCCTTCCCCGGGGGCACGCGCGCGTGAGGGGCCGGGGCCGGTCACATGCCCCCCGAGTCAGGCCCCGGACGGCGTGTACCGGCCCAGGAACATGTCCACCGCGCCCGTGACCAGCCGCTCGGTCAGGTCGTCGGCCGGCTGGGTGCCGTACTGGTCGAAGACCATGTGCGGGAAGACGAGCAGCGAGTAGAGCTGGATGACCGCGACCTCCAGGTCGGGGATCTCCAGACGCCCGCGGTCCGCGAGGGCGCGCAACGCGTCGGCGACGGCCGGGTGGTGGCCCGCGGGGCCGTGCGCGCCCCAGGCGCGGCTGAGTTCGGGGAAGCGGTGGATCTCGGCGGCGACGAGCGCCCGGAGCGCGCGGACCTCGTCGTTCGCCCGGACCGCCCGCACCCAGGCGCGGGCCGCCGCCAGGAACGCCCCGCGCAGGTCCGCGGCCTCGGCGAGGCCGGCGAGATCGGGCGCGGTGTCGTCGGCGCCCGACAGCAGGGGCTCGTCGAGCGCGCCCGCCACGACCGCGGTGAAGAGGGCTTCCTTGCTGCCGAAGTGGTTGTAGACGGTCACCTTGGAGACGCCCGCCTCGGCGGCGATGGCGTCCATGCCGACCCCGAACCCCTCGCGCAGGAACAGGGCGCGGGCGGCGCGCACGATGGCCTCCCGCTTGCGGGCGGCGCGCGGCCCGGTGGGGGCGGGCTTCGTGGTCCGGTCGCTCATGGGTCGACCCTACCGCTGAACTGTACTGTTGAGTTCAACTGAACTGAACAGTGCAGTTCAAGTATGTCGACCGAACACCACACCCCAGCCGAACCGCACCCCCACCCCCACCCGCACACCCCTTCGCTCTCCCGCTCCCTCTCCCCCTCCCACGAGCCGCCCGGCGCCGCCCCACCCGCCGCCGACCCTCGGCGCTGGAAGGCCCTGGCGCTGATCTGCGCGGCCCAGTTCATGCTGGTCCTCGACGTCACCGTGGTGAACGTCGCGCTGCCGAGCATGGCCGCCGACCTCGACCTCGCCCGCACCACGCTGACCTGGGTGGTCACCGCGTACACCCTCTGCTTCGGCGGTCTGATGCTGCTCGGCGGCCGGCTCGCGGACGCGCTCGGCGCCCGCCGCGTCCTCCTCGCCGGGCTCGGGCTCTTCACGGCCGCGTCCCTCGTCTGCGGCCTCGCGGCGAGCGCACCCGTGCTGCTCGGCGGCCGTGTCGCCCAGGGCATCGGCGCGGCGCTGCTCTCCCCGGCGGCCCTCGCCCTGGTCACGACCTTCTTCCAGGGCCCCGAGCGCGCGAAGGCCCTCGGTGCCTGGGCGGCGATCGGCGGCACGGGCTCGGCGGTCGGTGTCCTCCTCGGCGGGGCGCTCACGGACGGCCCGGGCTGGCCGTGGATCTTCTACGTCAACGTCCCCGTGGGCGTGGCCCTGCTGCTGGCCCTCCCGGTAGTCCTCCCGCGTGCCCCCGAGATCCCGCACGCCCGTGCGCGTACCGCCGGCCGCCCCCGCCTCGACGCCCCCGGCGCGCTGCTGGTCACCGCGGCCACCGGCACCCTGATCTACGGCCTGGTCCAGGCGGGCGAGTCGGGGTGGGCTTCGGCGCCCACGCTCCTGCCCCTGCTCGGCTCGCTGCTCCTCTACGGCATCTTCGTCGCCGTCGAACGGGCGAGCCGGGACCCTCTGATGGACCCGCGGATGTTCACGCGCCGCCCGGTCCTGGCGGGCTCGTTCCTGATGCTCGTCGCGACCGCGCTGCTGATCTCCTTCTTCTTCCTCGGCTCGGTGCAGTTGCAGCGCCTGAACGGCTTCGGGGCCTTCCGTACCGGCCTCGTCTTCCTGCCGGTCGCCGTCACCACGGCCGTCGGCGCGCACCTGGGCTCCGGCCTGGTCGGGGCGGTCGGCCCACGCGCCACCGCGACCGGCGGCACGGCGCTCGCCGCCCTCGGCTGCCTCCCGCTCGCCCTGATCACCCCCGGCTCGAACGCCTGGGCCACCGTCATGCCGGCGCTCTCCGTCGCAGCCCTCGGCCTGGGCGCGGTCTTCGTGACGGCGACGACGACGGCCCTCGGCATGATCGCCCCGCACGAGGCGGGCCTCGCCTCGGGCATCGTCAACACCTTCCACGAGGTGGGCGGTTCGATCGGCGTCGCCGTCGTCTCCACGGTCGCCGCGTCCGGCATCCAGGGCCAGGGCACGGCGGGCTTCACGGCCGCCTTCACCCTCTGCGCGGCCCTGGCGGCGGCCACGGCCCTGGCCGCCCCCGCCCTCGTCCCCCGGGGCAGGCCGCACACGCCGATGGGCCCGCACGCCCACTGAGCGCCGACCGAGCCCTCGCGGAACGCCGACTTCGCACGCAACCGGGAACGCTCACCGGGAACACCCACCGGGAACGCTCACCGGGAACACCCACCGGGAACACCCACCGGGAATAGCCACCCGGAACGCTCACCCGGAACACCCACCGGGAACAGCCACCCGGAACGCTCACCCGGAACACCCACCCGGAACGCTCACTCGGCCAGCCGGGCGGCCTTTATCCGGAGGTAGTGGCGTTCCGGGAGGCTGAGGGTGAGGGCGGCGGCCTCGGAGTAGGCCGCACGGGCCGCCGCGCGGTCACCGGTGCGTTCCAGGAGGTGGGCGCGGACGGCGGAGAGGCGGTGGTGGTCCTTCAGACGGGGTTCCAGGGCGGCGAGTTCGGTGAGGCCCTTGTCCGGGCCGTGGACCATCGCGACGGCGACCACGCGCCCCAACTCGGCCATGGGGTGGGGCCAGTCGGAGACCAGCAGGTCGTACAGGGCGAGGATCTGCGGCCAGTCCGTGTCCTCGACCCGGCCGGCCTCGTCGTGCAGCGCGGCGATCGCCGCCTGGAGCTGGTACGGGCCCGGCGGGCCCTCGGTCAGGGCCTCCTCCACCAGGGCCGTGCCCTCCTCGATCGCGGCCCGGTCCCAGCGCGTCCGGTCCTGTTCGTCGAGCGGGATCAGCTCGCCGTGCGGGCCCGTGCGGGCGGCGCTGCGGGCCTCCGTGAGCAGCATCAGGGCCAGCAGCCCGGTCACCGTGGCCTCCTCCGGGAGCAGCCGGCGGACGGCCCGGGTCAGCCGGATGGCCTCGCGGGCCAGGTCGGCGCGGAGCAGGGCGGGGCCGGAGGTCGCGGTGTACCCCTCGTTGAAGATCAGGTACAGCACCTGGAGCACGGCCGCGAGCCGGGCGTCCCGGTCGTCGGGTCCCGGCGCCTGGAACCGGTGGTTCCGCAGCTTCGCCTTCGCCCGGCTGATCCGCTGGGCGATCGTCGCCTCCGGTACGAGGTGGGCCCGGGCGATCTCCGCCGTCGTCAGGCCGCCGACCGCGCGCAGCGTCAGGGCGACCCGTCCCGCGGGCGGGAGCGAGGGGTCGCAGCAGAGGAAGAGCAGCGTCAGGGTGTCGTCGTCGGACGGCGCCGCGCGGGTCTCGCGCGGCTCCAGGCGCGCCGCGGTCTCCTCCCGCCGGGCCCGCGCCGCGTCCGCGCGCAGCTGGTCCGTGAGCCGGCGCGAGGCGACCCGGATGAGCCAGCCGCGCGGATTGTCGGGCGTCCCGGACGCGGGCCACTGCCCGGCGGCGGCCAGCAGCGCCTCCTGTACGGCGTCCTCGGCGGCGTCGAAGTGCCCGTACCGGCGGACGAGCGCGCCGAGGACCTGCGGCGCGTGCCGGCGCAGCAGCTCCTCGACGCTCTCTTCCACCTCGTCCGCGTGGCTCACCGCCACCCTCTCTCACTCACTCACTGGAACAGCTCGGACGCGGACCGCTCGTCGATCTGCCGGATCACGACCGGGTACTCCGGCGCCCCTTCGGGCTGCGGGCAGCGGGCGACGCGCGCCGCGATCTCGGTGACCCGCTCCAGGCTCGCGCAGTCGAGCACCCAGTAGCCGGCCAGCAGTTCCTTCGTCTCGCCGTAGGGCCCGTCGGTGATCACCGGCTGCCCGGCCTTGTCGACGCCGACGTGCCGGGTCAGCCGGGGCTCGACGAGCCCCTGCGCGTCGAGGAGCTCGCCCGACTCGGCGAGGTCGTTGTTGATGGACCCCATGTGCTCGAACATCGCCTGGATGTCCTTCTCGCTCCAGGCGGGGCCCTGCCCCGGGCCCTTGCCGGCCATGTCGTCGTAGTCGGCCTGGGATCCCTGCACCATGACGAGGTACTTCATGACGTACTCCTTGGTTGGCTCGTTTCCTTCACAGGGGACGTCGGAGCGGGGATCCGATTCTCGACACCTCGCCGAGGCTCCGCAGAAATTTCCCGCGGATTCCACCCAGGGGAACCAGGAGGGGTGAACCGGCGGGCAGCTGGCGGCGGGGCTCAGGGTCGGGAGAGCCCGGAGAGTTCGCGCGCTCGGGACTCAGGGTCCAGAGAGCTGGCGCGCTCGGGCTCATCGCCCGGAGAGTCCACACGCTCAGGGCTCATCGCCCGGAGAACTAGCGTGCTCAGGCCTCATCGCCCGCAGAGCTATCGCGCTCGGGGCTCAGGGCCCGGAGAGTTCCCGCTCAAGGGGCGTACGGAACCGGGGCGTGACCCGGACGTCGCCCACCCAGCCGCGCAGCCGTTCCGCCTCGGCCTCCGCGGCGGCCCTGGCATCGGCGCCCCCGTCGTCGCCGAGGAACCGGAGCGCGATCTCCCCGTCGGGCCGCTGGGCCCAGCCGCCGACGACGCGCCCGTTCCACCACACCGTGGGCCCGATGTTGCCGTTGCGGTCGAAGAGCGCGGCCTTGTGCGCGGGATCGGTGTACCAGTCGCGGTACTGCCAGCCCATCGCGGTGGGGTCGAGCGCGGGCAGCAACGCGGCCCAGGGTTCCAGGTCGGCGGCCCGTACGGGTTCGAGGTCGTCCGGCAGGACGTGGCCGGTGCCCTCGGCCAGTTCCACCGTCACCGCGCCGATCGCCGCGAGCGCCTTGCGGACGTCGGTGACCTTCCACCCGGTCCACCACTTCAGGTCCGCCTCGGTCGCCGGACCGCAGGCCGCGAGCCACTGCCGTACGAGTTCGGCGTGGGCGAACTCGTCGGAGGGGTCGGGCCGTTCGGTCGTCGGAGCCCACCGGAACTGGCTGGAGGTCCACATTCCCTGCGGGCGGCCGCGCGCGATCCGCCCCTCCATGCCGAGGACCCGCAGCAGGCGGCTGGAGAGCGACTGCGGCCCCTCCTGGCGGGTGCCGACCCCGTACACGTACTGCGCGCGCAGCCGCGGCACGGCCTTGCCGAGTTCGGCCCCGGTGGCCTCGCCCCGTACCGCCAGCTCGTCGAGCACCAGCCGCTCGGTCTCGGCCAGCCAACCTTCGTCGTACTCACTCCCCTTGGCGAGGTCCTTGAGGAGCATGGCGCGTTCGCGGGTGGCGACGTCGCGGGTGGTGGAGGCGTGCACGGTGGGGACGAGGGCGGTCGGGAAGACGAAGATCGTGTGCCGCATGCCGTGCATCCGGGTCAGCGTCCGGTCCTCGTACAGGGCCTTCTCCAGCCCCGCGACCGGCCCCTCGACGCCCTGCTTCCCGGCCAGCCGGGCCCCGACGGAGAGGAAGACGCTGGCGGGGTCGGTCGCGTGCAGCGCCACGAGCGAGCCGGCCACCTCCGCCACGTCCGCCGCCCGCGCCGCTCCGGCCAGTCGATGCCGTACGCCGAGCCGGGCCCTGCGTTCGTCCGCGTCGATACGGCGGGTCCGCCCCGCGTCGTTCCCCATGCGCCAAGCATGGGCCAGCGGACGCCGTCAGGAGCCGGTTTCCCGCAGGAGCGTGTCGATCCGCCGCCAGGCGGGGGAGGAGGCGTTGACATCGTCCTGGACGAGGGCGGGGATGGGGGAGGCGGCGTCGACCTGGGCGGGCGCGGAGGCCCCGTAACGCTCCTGGGTGGCGGCGCGGATGCGGCGGGCGAGGTCGGGGAGGGCGGGATCGTCGGCGTCGAGATCGTGGGCGCGGTCGTACGCGAGGAAGAGCTGCCGGAACTCGGGGCGGGCGAGGCTCTCGGCCTGGTCGTGGAAGAGGGCCTCGGCGCTCTCGGGATGGGTGGCGAAGACGAGGATCCAGAGGTCGCGCTGCAGGTCGACCCAGCGATCCGTGAACCCCCAGCGGCCCAGCTGCTCCAGATGGTCGACGACCTCGGCGGGCAGGGGCGCGAGCCGCCCGGCGGAGAGCCGCCGCAGACGCTTCTGCGTGGCCCGCAGGTCCCGGATACGGGCGACGAGCGCGTCGTCGATCTCACGGAGCGCCTGCTGGAACTCGGTGTCGGAGGCGGTCAACAGCTCCCGGATCCGGGCCAACGGGACACCGGCCTCGGCGAGCGTCCGGATCTTGATGAGCGCGATGGCGTCGCCGGCGCCGTAGCGGCGGTAGCCGGAGGCATCGCGCTCGGGCTCGGGCAGGAGCCCCTTGGCGTGATAGACGCGGACGGTCTTGACGGAAACACCGACGTAGGAGGCCAGCTGCCCGATGGTGATCACGGTCCGATCGTCCCACTTGACCCTGCCCCAGGGGCAAGGTCGCAGCATGGATGCCATGACGACCGACAGACCGGACAGGCAGACCCTCCGCGACCTGGCCGACGAGGGCAACGAGACGGCCCTGGACCGCTTGGCGGACCTGGCCGACGAGACGGACGACATCGACGAACTGAGCGAGCTCCTGGACGAGGGCTCCCTGCACGCCGGCGCCCTCCTGACCCGCCGCGCGGCGCAGGCGGGCGACCTGCGCGAACTCCAGCGCATCGCCGACGCGGGCTACGAGGCGGCGACGGACGAACTGGAGCGCCTCCTGAGGAAGCCCTAGGGCCCGTCCGGCGGCCGACCCGGCGGATCAGGGTGGGGACAGTCCCTAGTCCCGCCGGATGTGCTCGGGGTCGACATGCCGACGCACGAGCGGCAGCGCGGAGACCCCGGCGGCGAGCAACACCCCGAGACAACAGGCGAGCAGCAGCGGCAACCCACTCCAGTCCCAGTGCACGGCCCCGCCCCCGGTGATCAGATAACTCGACTCCGCGAGCCACCCGGTCACCACGGCGGCCCCCAACCCCACCCCGAGCGGCACGACCACCTGCACACACTGCACCACCCGCAACGTCCCGGCCCGAGCCCCGAGCAACACGAGCGCGGCCACCTGCCCCCGCCGCTCCATGGCCCGATCCGCCACGGACACGACGAACGCGGCCACACTGATCACCAGCCCGAGAACCATCCCGGCCCCGAGCAGGCTACGAATGACGGTGAGCTGCGCAAGCGACTCGACTACGACCCCGACGGGCTGGACCTCGGCGGTGGGCGCGATGGCCCCGATGCCGTCGAGGACGGTACGGACGGTTCCAGGATCAGAGGCGGAGGCGAGCACGAGGTGCCCGTCGGCGGGGAGGGTGCCGGGTGGGAGGAGGGAGGGCGGGATGAGGATGTCCGCGGCACTCAGGTCGTACGACTCGTAGGTGTGGGCGGTCAGTACGTCGTGCGGGATCGCCACCGTGAGCTTCGCTCCGTTGTCCAGAAGGATCTGGAAGGACGCGCCTGGCTGGACGTACTCGGACAGCGGGTTGCCTGGGCGAGCGAGCCGGACCACCCTCCCTTCCACGCAGCCTGAGGATGCCTTGCTGAAGGCGGCGAGTTGGGTGCAGGTGGCGATGGTTGCGTCGATGCCTGGATGGTCGGTGCCGCTGGGAGCCCAGGACGGCGCGTCGAAGCCGTGCGAGGTGACGCCCTCGGCCTTGGTCATCCTGTCCCGCTGCTGCGAGGTCAGCTCGGCGAGGCCGATCTTGTACTCCTGCACGGGCGCGGTGTTCCGGCTCACCTGACTGAGTTCCACGAGGACGCCCTGGGTGAGGGATGTCGCGTAGACCAGGAGGACGAGTCCCGTGACGACGCGCAGCGACGCGCCCGGCTCGACCTCGGTGCGGCGCATCGCGAGCGACAGGGGCAGCGACCGTGCGCCGGCGGCCAGTCGGCGGGCGAGCCAGGCGGTGATCGGTGGCAGCCCGAAGACCAGTCCTGCGCCCGTCAGGAGGACGGCGGCGGGGATGAGGACGGTGTTGGAGGAGCCGCCGGACGGATCGCGCCCCATCACGCTGAGGGCGCAGTAGCCGGCGATGACGCCGAGCCCCGGTACGAGCAACAGCGTTCCGTACATCTTCGGAGGCTTGCGCTCGGCAGTGCGCCGGACGTTGAGCGGAGTCCGCGCGGCTGCTCGGGCGCTGTGTCGTCCGACGAACCAGGCGAGTGCCGGACAGAGAACCAGGCAGGCGACGAGTGTGCTGCCCTCGGGGCGCCCGTCCGCCGGGTACCAATGCAGACCGGGCAGTCCGACCCTCGCCATGATCTCGTTGACGACGAGGTATCCGCCGATACCGAGCAGCGCTCCGATGAACGCCGCCGACACGGTCTCGCCCGCGTTGACCCGCAGGGTGTCCTTCACGCTCAGGCCGACGAGCCGCAGCGCGGCGAGCCTTCGAGCACGTGACTCCGCCGACAGCCGAGCGCACACCGAGAGGAACACGACGAGAGGGAGCAGGACCACGCACGCGAGCGTGAACCTCAGAATGTCGAGAGTGGACTGCTCGACCACTTCGTGGGTGGCATAGCGCGAGCCGAAGGAGTCCACACGTTGTGCGCCCTCCTCCGGGATCTGGGCGTGCGTTGTGCCGACGTAGGCGAACAGATCGTCGGGTCCGGCCAAACCGTCCGGTCCGATCGTGCCGCTCACCCGCCCCGGCAGGAGCCCGGCGACACCTGGCGATTCCGTCAGAACCTCCCGCAGACGCGGCGAGACGATCACTTCTCCGGCGGCGGGCAGCCTGTCGATGCCCGGAGGAACCGGCGCCGGCCCGGTCTCCGGGCGGGCGACGAAGATCCGGTGGAGCGGCTGCGACCCGTAGGCGTCCGCACGGCTGATCGCGATGGTGTCGGCGGTCGACCAGCCTTCTGTCCGCTCATAGTTGCTGCGTGGCTGTCGCGCTGCCGACCGCTCGTCATGAGCGGCGAGGATCGCCGGAATGGTGAGTACGGCGGCGAGACAGGCCACGCCGAGTGAGCAGCCGAACGTCATGAGCAGGAACCGGACCCGGCCTCGGCGGCCGCCACGCCACAACAGCCGCATGCCGAGCAGGAACGGATTCACTTCAAGGTCCCGTCCGTCATGGTGTACCGGCTGTCGGCGTGCTCGGCCACGGTCGCGTCGTGGGTGACGATGACGACGGCGGTTCCCTGATCCCGGGCCAGCCGCAGGAACTCCTCCAGTACGGCGGAGGCGTTGACGCTGTCGAGCGCGCCGGTCGGCTCGTCCGCGAACACGACGTCGGGCCGGTGCACGAGGGCCCGGGCGACAGCGACCCGCTGGCTCTGCCCGCCGGACAGCTGCGAAGTCCGGCGCTGCAACAGCTCGGTCATGCCCAGCCGTCCGAGCACCTCCCCGGCCGCCGCGTGCGCGGGTGCCTTCCGCTGGCCGGCGAGGCGCAGCGGCAGCGCGGCGTTCTCCTCCACGGTGAGTTCGGGCAGCAACTCCCCGTACTGAAAGACGAACCCGAACCGCTCGCGGCGTAGCGTGCTCAGCTCGTCGTCGGAGCGAGTCGCCAGGGAGACCCCGTCGAACGACACGGCTCCGTGAGACGGTGCGAGCACACCCGCGAGGCAGTACAGAAGCGACGACTTCCCCGAACCGCTGCTTCCCATGATGGCCGCCACCTCCCCGCGCCTGAGCGAGAAGTCGGCGCCGCTGACGGCCTGCTGTGGCCCGTAGAAGAGATCCACGCCCTTGGCGCGGAGGATGGCGTCCATCGTGGTGCGAACTCCCTTGCTGAGGAGGCCGCACGACGGCGGCCTCCGAATTCCTCGGCTGTGGCTACCGCTGCCGCGGGTCCGAGCGCTCGTAGTGCAGGGTGTCTGCGCAGTTGTCCGGGCGGAGTGATCCACGGTCACGGCAGGCCCGGAGCCACACGTCATCCGTGTACTGGGCGGCACCGTCGTAGACGACCTTCTTCAGCTTGACGGTCTTCCTCTGGACGCCGTAGAGGCGGCTCCAGCTGTAGCCCTGGACCTTGGACTCCAGATAGACGTTGTGTCCGTCCGCCACTTCGTCGTCCTTGAGCGTCACGTCGAAGTGGAAACCGCCGTGGTTGTGTCCCCTGGGCTCCCACGTGTACTTGCCGGTGGCCTGCACCCCGCGAGTGGTCATCTTTGGCAGGTCGTGCCACGAATCCGCCACCGCTGCCCCCACCCCACCCAGGAACAGCCCCGCCGCAACCGCAACCGTCGTCAACTTCCGCACGTTTCCTCCGCCTTGAAAGCAAGCAGCACACCCCCACCGGGTGTAGCGGAAAGTGTTCCAGCGATCACAGAACGAAGTGTTGGGCGGAACGTCACTGCCTGGAGGGACCCCTCGAACCGGTGACATCACCACATCGGTGCGCCGTGCGCCGTCGCGTCCGTGCCTCGTACGGCGAAGGCCCCGACCGTTTCCCCGGTCGGGGCCTTCCACCGTGTGCTGCCCGCGGCGGGCTCGTCGTCAGGCGGCGAGTTCCTGGTCTGTCGTGAGCGCTTCCTTCGTCTCGCCCTTCGGCTTCGCGTCCCGCATCACGACCGCGGCCAGTACAGCCGCCGCGAGGACGCCGATCGCGCTGATCGTGAACGTCGCCGACATGGAGGTCGTGAAGGCCTCGCGGGCCGCGTGGGCCAGGGTTCCGTCGCCGCCCGCCGCGGCCAGGGCGCCGCCGATGGAGTGCTTGGCCTGCTCCGGGGCGTCGGAGGGCATCTCCGAGGCGAAGCGGCTGGAGAGGAGGGAGCCGAGGATCGCGATGCCGAGGGCCGTGCCCGCCTGCTGGATCGTGTCGTTCAGGGCCGAGCCCACGCCCGCCTTCTCCTCCGGGATCGTGCCCATCAGCGCGCCGACCGCCGCCGGCATCGCGAGGCCCGCGCCGAGGCCGAGGAGGCCCAGGCCGATCGCCGGGACCGTGAAGCCCGAGGCCGCGTCGACGGTGGTCAGGAGGCCGAACGAGCCGGCCATCACCAGCAGGCCGCCCACGATCAGCGGTCGGTAGCCGATCTTCGCGGCGAGCCCGGCGCCGGCCGCGTTGCCGATCAGGGCGGCGACGGCGAGCGGCACGAAGGCGAGGCCCGCCTTGACGGGGGAGTAGCCGAGCACGAACTGCAGGTACTGGGTGAGGACGAGCAGCAGACCGCCGTTGCCGATCTGGACCAGGGTCAGCGAGAGCGAGCCGCCGCTGAAGTTCCGGTGCTTGAAGAGGACCAGCGGGACCATCGGGGACGCGGTGATGTTCTCCCAGACGACGAATCCGGCGAGGGTGACGACCGCGACCACCAGCGTGACGAGCCCCCGGCCCTCGAAGGCGCCGTGCTGCGGGATCTCGATGATCCACCAGATCAGCGCGGTCATGCCGACCGCCGACAGGATCGCGCCGAGCGGATCGGCCTTCTGCCAGGGGCCCTTGGACTCCGGCATGAGGGTGAGCGCGGCGACGACGGCGAGGATCACGACCGGCACGTTGATGAGGAAGATGGACTGCCACGAGAAGTGGTCGATGAGTACGCCGCCGAGCACCGGGCTGCCGACCAGGCCGAGCATCGACACCGAACCCCAGGCCGCCATCGCCTTGCCGCGCTCGTCCTCGTCGAAGACGGTGATGAGGATCGACAGCGTCGACGGCATGATCAGCGCGCCGCCGACACCCATCGCGATGCGTACGGCGATGACCTCACCGGGCTCGTCGGAGAAGGTCGCCGCGAGGGACGCGAGTCCGAAGAGCAGCAGGCCGATGATCATGACCTTCCGGCGCCCGAACCGGTCGCCGAGGCTTCCTGAGGTCAGCAGCAGTCCGGCGAAGACCAGGATGTAGGAGTCGAGGATCCACTGGATGTCGGTGGCGCTCGCGCCGATGTCCGCGGTCATCGAGGGGACCGCGACGGTGAGCGCCATGCTGTCGACGACCAGGACCAGCGTGCTGAGGCACAGCACGACGAGGATCCACCAGCGGCGTGGATTGCGGACGGTTTCCATGGGAGTTCCTCGTGTTCCTCTCGGCTGCGCACGGTGTTCCTTCGGTGCGAACACTGTACGCAGATGCGTACAGTGTTCGCAAGACCTCACTCCTGTACGCTGAATGCGCACGCTGTACGCAGCCATCGCGGAGGTTCACATGGCCGAGAAGACGAACCCGCCCCAGCCGACGAAGGCGAAGGCGCAGGCGCAGGCGAAGGAGGCGAGGACGCCGACCGGGGCGGCGACCGCCCCGTCCAAGGCGAACGGCCCGGCGAACCCCATCCCGTCCGTATGGGCCCGGCAGCAGTCGCCCGCCGAACAGCCCGCGCTCAGCCGCGCCTCGATCGTCCGCGAGGCGATCGTCATGCTGGACGCCGACGGGATCGAGGCGCTGAGCATGCGCAAGCTCGGCGCCCGCCTCAACGCCGGCGCGACCTCCCTCTACCGGCACGTCGCCACCAAGGACGAGCTGATGGAGCTGGCCGTCGACGAGGTCTTCGGCGAGATCTCCGTACCGCCCGCCGACAGCCCGGACTGGCGCGCCGCCGCCGTGGAGGCGGCCGGGTCGTTCCGTGCGGCGGCCCTGCGCCACCCCTGGCTGTCCTCGGTCCTCGGTCAGGCGGGCCTCGCCTACCTGGGCCCCAATCTCATGGCGTACTCGGAGCGGCTGGCGGCCCTCTTCACCCAGGTCGGGTTCCCCGAGCCGAGCCGCGCGATCGAGACCCTCCTGGGGTACGTCATCGGCATGAGCACGACGGAGGCCGCCTGGCTCACGACGGTCGCGCGATCCGGCGAGTCGGAGATCGACTTCATCGCCCGCCTCACCCCCGCCGCCCAGCAGGCCGCGTCCGACCACGAACACCTGGTCGAGGCCTATGAGTCGGCGGCCCTCGCGGCGGATCCGGTCGCCAACCGCGACGCCAAGTTCGCCTACGGCCTCGACGTCGTCCTCGACGGCCTCGCTCTGCGCCTCGCTCCCTAGCCCCGCCCGCAGGACAAAGCCCGCCCGCAGGGCAAACGCCAGAGGGCCGGACCGCTGATGCGGTCCGGCCCTCTGAGCTGGCGGAGGATACGAGATTCGAACTCGTGAGGGGTTGCCCCCAACACGCTTTCCAAGCGTGCGCCCTAGGCCTCTAGGCGAATCCTCCGCGGCAAACAATACAAGACGCTGAGGGGTGCTCGCGAACGTGATCCAGAGCGAGGTGCCCGAGGGTTGATCGAGGTCGGAAGCGGGGGCCGCGGGGGGTCTGGGATCAGGTACCCTTGGCGGAGCCCCTCACGTGGCGCTATCTGACTGAACTCCCCCAGGGCCGGAAGGCAGCAAGGGTAGGTCGGCTCTGGCGGGTGCGTGGGGGGCGCTTGCGTTCCCGGGTTGTCGGTGGGCGCCTATAACCTCGTATACGTGTCGTCTCTCGCGCTGTACCGCCGCTACCGCCCCGAGTCCTTCGCCGAGGTCATCGGGCAGGAGCATGTCACCGACCCGCTGCAGCAGGCCCTGCGGAACAACCGGGTCAATCACGCGTACCTGTTCAGCGGGCCCCGCGGCTGTGGCAAGACGACCAGTGCGCGCATCCTCGCGCGCTGTCTGAACTGTGAGCAGGGTCCCACTCCCACGCCCTGCGGCGAGTGCCAGTCCTGCCGCGACCTCGCGCGCAACGGGCCGGGCTCGATCGACGTCATCGAGATCGACGCCGCCTCCCACGGTGGCGTGGACGACGCCCGTGACCTGCGGGAGAAGGCCTTCTTCGGGCCCGCCTCCAGCCGGTACAAGATCTACATCATCGACGAGGCGCACATGGTCACCTCGGCGGGCTTCAACGCCCTGCTGAAGGTGGTCGAGGAGCCGCCGGAGCACCTCAAGTTCATCTTCGCCACCACCGAGCCCGAGAAGGTCATCGGGACCATCCGGTCGCGCACCCACCACTATCCCTTCCGGCTCGTGCCGCCCGGCACGCTCCGGGAGTACCTCGGAGAGGTGTGCGGGCGCGAGGGCATTCCCGTCGAGGAGGGCGTGCTGCCGCTCGTCGTGCGCGCCGGCGCCGGTTCCGTGCGTGACTCGATGTCCGTGATGGACCAGCTGCTCGCCGGTGCCGCCGACGACGGTGTGACATACGCCATGGCGACGTCTCTTCTCGGGTACACGGACGGGTCGCTGCTCGACTCCGTCGTCGACTCCTTCGCCGCCGGTGACGGTGCCGCCGCCTTCGAGGTCGTCGACCGGGTCATCGAGGGCGGCAACGACCCCCGGCGGTTCGTCGCCGACCTCCTGGAGCGGCTGCGCGACCTGGTGATCCTCGCCGCCGTGCCGGACGCCGCCGAGAAGGGGCTCATCGACGCCCCGGTCGACGTCGTCGAGCGCATGCAGGCGCAGGCGTCCGTGTTCGGCGCGGCCGAGCTCAGCCGCGCCGCCGACCTGGTCAACGCGGGTCTCACCGAGATGCGCGGCGCCACCTCGCCCCGGCTCCAGCTGGAGCTGATCTGCGCGCGCGTGCTGCTGCCCGCGGCCTTCGACGACGAGCGCTCTCTGCAGGCCCGCATCGACCGCCTGCACCCGGCTCGGACTTTCCTCGGAGCAGTTCAACCATCGGTTCCAGGAGGTGTTCGGAGCGGCACTTGCGAGTGCGGGGATTGCCAGCC
>NZ_JBEZNQ010000123.1:0-14291 GCF_040653315.1 Streptomyces sp. NPDC047981
AAACGCCCGGTTACATTCCGAACCCGGAAGCTAAGCCTTTCAGCGCCGATGGTACTGCAGGGGGGACCCTGTGGGAGAGTAGGACGCCGCCGAACTCCCGCCCTTTTAGCTCAGTCGGTAGAGCGTCTCCATGGTAAGGAGAAGGTCAACGGTTCGATTCCGTTAAAGGGCTCCAGCGAAAACAAAGAAGGCCCCCGCCATCAGGCGGGGGCCTTCTTTGTTTTGTGTCCTGGTGAGTGGGCCGGAATCGGGGGCTCTGCTCTATCGGAGTAGAGCAGAGCCCCCGATTCTCAGAGGGCCTTCAGGGGCTCCGGGATGCGCATGGCCAGGATGGCCATGTCGTCGGAGGCCGGCTCCTGGGCGAAGCGCTCGACCGCGCGGAGGATACGGGCGGCCACCGCGCCGGCCGTCAGGCCCGTACAGGTCTTGAGGACCTCCGTCAGGCCGTCGTCGCCGAGCATCCTCGTGCCCTCGCGGCGTTCGGTGACGCCGTCCGTGACGCAGAGGAGGACGTCGCCCGGTTCGAGGGTGATGGTCTGCTCGTACAGCTCAAGGTCGTCGATGACGCCGAGCAGAGGCTGCGGGTCGGCGGCCGGGACGACCGTGCCGTCCTGGCGGAGGCGCAGGGGCAGCGGGTGGCCGGCGCAGACGACCTTGAGGATGGCGGAGCCGTCCGGCTGGGGCCACAGCTCGCCGTAGAGGAGCGTAAGGAAGCGGCTGCGGGCGCCCTCGTCGAGGATGGCCGCGTTGAGGCGCTCCAGGACGGCGGGGCCGCCGAAGCCCTCGCGGGCCAGCAGACGCAGGGCGTGGCGGGCCAGGCCCGTGACGGCGGCGGCCTCCGGGCCCGTACCGCAGACGTCGCCGATGGCGAAGCCGTAGGCGTTGTCGCGGATCGGGAAGAGGTCGTAGAAGTCTCCGCCGACCTCGTTGCCCTCGCCGGCCGCGCGGTAGATGACCTCGACCTCGACGTTGTCGATCTGGGGGAGGCCGGGCGGCAGCAGGCTGCGCTGGAGGGACTGGCTGATCGCCATGCGCTCCGAGTAGAGGCGGGCGTTGTCCAGGGCCAGGGCGGCTCGGCGGGAGAGGTCCTCGGCGAGCTCCAGGATCTCCTGGCGGAAGTGGTCCTCGGAGGGCTTGCCCAGGGTGAGCATGCCGATGACCCGATTGCGGGCCACCAGGGGCAGCACCACCGTCTCGCCGCCGACCGCTGCGGCCGTGGCGAGCGTGGTGTCGATGCCGGAGGACAGCGGGCCGCTGCCGTGGCCGAGTTCGCGCATGGACGTGCTGAGCGCGGCCCGGTGGGCAGCTTCGCCCGGGGCGGTCCAGACGCGGGCGCCGGGGGTGGGTACCGGGTCCGGCGGGGCGATGGAGGACAGCAGGGCCTTGAGTCCGTCGATGCGGTCCTCGTCCTCGTGCAGGACGTACGAGAGGTACGGGTCCGAGGCCTGGTCGGCGATCGTGTAGACCGCGCACCAGGTGGCGAGGGTCGGGACGGTCATCTGGGCCATGAGGGCCAGGGTCTGGTCGCGGTCGAGGGTGCCGGCCAGCAGGTCGGAGGCCTCGACGAGGAAGCTGAGGGAGCCCCGGCGGAGGCGTTCGAGCTCGCCGAGGCGGGCCGACTCGACGGCGAGCGCGATGCGGTCGGCGGCGAACTGGAGGCGCAGGGCCTCCTCGTTGGAGTAGCGGTTGGGGCCCTCGGCGGCGACGCCGAGGGAGCCGGTGAGGCGGCCCTCGACCTTCAGCGGCACGGTGACGACGGAGCGCATGCCGGTGCCTTCGAGGAGCGGTACGGCGCCGGGGACGGCCGCGAGGTCCTCGTGGACGGCCGGCATCCGGGCGGAGCCGTAGCGGCTGGCGCCGGTCTCCACGGGGACGCGGGCGAAGCGCTGGCGGGCGGAGGGGAGGCCGGTCGTGGCCCGGACCTCCAGCTCGGTCTCGTCGTCGGTGGCGAGCAGGAGGAAGGCTGAGTCGCCGTCCAGCATGTCGCGGGCGCGCTCCACCGTGCGCTGCAGGAGGCCGTCGAGGTCGTCGGGGGCCGGGGAGCCGATGAAGACCTCGAAGGGGTCCGTGGCGCGGCTCTCGGCGCCCGGGTCGGAGACCGCGGGGCGCTGCGGGGTCTGGAGGACTGCGCGCTCGGACTCCCGTACGAGGAGGCAGACGGTCGAGGGGTCTCCCACGGCGTCGCGTACCCGTAGGTGGGAGGCGTAGACCGGGATGACGCGGCCGTCGGCGCAGCGGATGCCGTAGCTGCCCTCCCAGCGGGAGAGGCGCAGGGCCTCTGCGAGGCCGGTGCCGATGCCGGGGGTGTGCGGCCAGGCGGCGAGGTCGCCGAGGGGCTTTCCGATGACCTGTTCGGCGGCGTAGCCGAAGAGCTCCTCCGCGTCCTCGTTCCAGGAGGAGATGGCGCCGCCGCGGTCGATCTGGGCGACGGCGACGCGGACGCGGCTGTCGGCGGTGGGGAGGAGGGCGTCGGGGAGGACCGGTCCCGCGGAGCGGGTGCCGATCGGGCGCTCGGGAAGATCGAGCTGGAACCAGACATGTTTGTGCGTGGACGTGTATTCGACGCCCCAGCGGGAGGCGAGGGCGGCGCACAGGAGGAGGCCCCGGCCGTTCTCGCGGTCGGGGTGGGCGAGCGTGCGGCCGCCCTGGACGGGGATCTCGCGTTCGGGGTAGCGGTCGGCCACCTCGACGCGGACGCCGTCGTCGGCGCGCAGGCACAGGACGTCGGCGGCGGTGCCGGCGTGGATCACGGCGTTGGTGACGAGTTCGCTGGTCAGGACGACGGCGTCGTCGACGACCTCGGCGTACCCCCAGCCCTGGAGGGTGTCCCTCACGAAGGCGCGGGCGGTCGCCACGGACCGCCCTACCGGGTCGAAGGTGGCAGCCGCCCGCGCGGTGATCACAGAACTCCTCGTACGCGTCTCGACGCCCGGCTCCGCCATGGTCGGTCTGCCCCTCCCGCTGCGCCCGGTGGTCGTTTCGCGCCACCCCGCCCCCGCCGGGCGGCCCGGGGCGGTTGGACAGCCGGATGCCAGGTTACTTACCTTCGCTGTCCGGGCGGATGCCGGTCGCAACTGTTTCCGCCCTACGGGGGCGGGGACGCTATGCGAAGCTGCCGAACTGTTATCGCCAGGTTCGGCAGCGGTGAAACACTGGGCAGGCTTGTGGTGACGGCCCGGGCAGTACGGTCAACCCCTTCGGGAGGGACACGGTGGAGTCTGGCACGGCGGCGCGGCGCGGTGGCGGCGGCACGGCGCGCGCGAAGGGCGGACGGCCCCGGAGCGGTGAGACGGTGCAGGTGGACGCGGCGGCCATGGAGCGGCTGCTGGCCGCCCTGGTGTCGATGCGGGACGGGAACTTCCGTAAACGGCTGACCGTGTCGGGCGACGGGATGATGGCGGAGATCTCCGCCGTCTTCAACGAGGTCGCCGACCGGCAGATGCATCTGACCGGTGAGCTGTCGCGGGTCCGGCGCATGGTGGGGCGCGAGGGCAAGCTGTCCGAGCGTCTGGAGGCCGGGCCCAGTGAGGGTGCGTGGCTGGCGGCGATCGAGGCCGCGAACGCGCTCGTCGACGACATGACGCGGCCGGTGTCCGAGGTCGGGCGGGTGCTGTCGGCGGTGGCCGAGGGTGATCTGGCCCAGCGGATGGACCTGCGGTCGGAGGGGCCGGAGGGGCGGCCGCTGCGCGGCGAGTTCCTGAAGGTCGCCCGGACCGTGAACAACCTGGTCGACCAGCTGTCCGCGTTCACGGACGAGGTGACGCGGGTCGCGCTCGAGGTCGGTACGGAGGGCATTCTGGGCGGTCAGGCCCAGGTGCGGGGCATGTCCGGTTCGTGGAAGGACCTCACGGACTCGGTCAACACCATGGCGCACCGGCTGACGGCGCAGGTGCGGGACATCGCGCTGGTCACGACGGCGGTGGCCAAGGGTGATCTGTCCCGGAAGGTCACGGTTCATGTGGCCGGGGAGATGCTCCAGCTGAAGAACACCGTCAACACGATGGTGGACCAGCTGTCGTCGTTCTCGTCCGAGGTGACCCGAGTCGCCCGTGAGGTGGGTACCGAGGGCGAGCTGGGCGGTCAGGCGGAGGTCGCCGGGGTCGGCGGTGTGTGGAAGGACCTCACCGACTCCGTCAACACGATGGCGGGCAACCTCACCAATCAGGTGAGGGGGATCGCGGAGGTCACCACGGCGGTCGCCAACGGCGATCTGTCCCAGAAGGTCACGGTCAGCGCGCGCGGCGAGGTCGCGCAGCTCGCGGACACGATCAACCAGATGACCGAGACGCTGCGGACGTTCGCCGACGAGGTGACCCGGGTGGCGAGCGAGGTCGGTGCCGGGGGCGTCCTCGGTGGTCAGGCGCAGGTGCCCGGCGCGGCCGGCACGTGGAAGGACCTGACCGACTCGGTCAACACGGTCTTCCGGAACATCACCACGCAGGTGCGGGACATCGCGCAGGTCACGACGGCGGTGGCCAATGGTGACCTGTCGCAGAAGGTCACGGTCAATGTGGCCGGCGAGATGCTGGAGCTGAAGAACACCGTCAACACGATGGTGGACCAGCTCTCCGCGTTCGGTTCCGAGGTGACCCGGGTCGCGCGGGAGGTCGGTGTCGAGGGTCTGCTCGGTGGGCAGGCGCACGTACCGGGCGCGGCGGGGACCTGGAAGGACCTGACGGACTCGGTGAACACGGCGTTCCGCAACCTGACGGGTCAGGTGCGGGACATCGCGCAGGTCACGACGGCGGTGGCCAATGGTGACCTGTCGCAGAAGGTCACGGTCGACGTGGCCGGCGAGATGCTGGAGCTGAAGAACACCGTCAACACGATGGTGTCGCAGCTGTCGAACTTCGCCGACCAGGTGACGCGGATGGCGCGTGACGTGGGTACGGAGGGGCGCCTCGGCGGTCAGGCGCGGGTGGACGGTGTCTCCGGTACGTGGAAGGAGCTCACCGACTCCGTCAACTTCATGGCCGGCAACCTGACGTCCCAGGTGCGGCAGATCGCGCAGGTCACGACGGCGGTGGCGCGGGGTGACCTGTCGCAGAAGATCGACGTGGACGCGCGCGGCGAGATCCTGGAGCTGAAGAACACCATCAACACGATGGTCGACCAGCTCTCCGCGTTCGCGGAGCAGGTGACCCGGGTGGCCCGTGACGTGGGTACGGAGGGGCGCCTCGGCGGCCAGGCGCAGGTGCCGGGCGTCGCCGGCGTGTGGCGTGACCTGACGGACTCGGTGAACGGTATGGCCGGGAACCTCACCGCCCAGGTCCGCAACATCGCGGGCGTCGCCACGGCGGTGGCGCGCGGTGACCTGTCGCAGAAGATCGACGTGGACGCGCGTGGCGAGATCCTGGAGCTGAAGAACACCCTCAACACCATGGTCGACCAGCTCTCCAGCTTCGCGGAGCAGGTGACGCGGGTGGCCCGTGAGGTGGGTACGGAGGGCATCCTGGGCGGTCAGGCCGAGGTGCAGGGGGTCTCCGGCACCTGGAAGGACCTCACCCAGTCGGTGAACTTCATGGCCAACAACCTGACGTCGCAGGTGCGGAACATCGCCGAGGTCACGACCGCGGTCGCCAAGGGCGACCTGTCGAAGAAGATCACCGTCGACGCCAAGGGCGAGATCCTGGAGCTGGTGACGACCGTCAACACGATGGTCGACCAGCTGTCCAACTTCGCGGACGAGGTGACGCGAGTCGCCCGTGAGGTGGGCACGGAGGGCATCCTCGGCGGTCAGGCGCGGGTGCGCGGAGTCACCGGCATCTGGAAGGACCTGAGCGACAACGTCAACCTGATGGCCAACAACCTGACGAGTCAGGTGCGGAACATCTCCCGGGTCTCCTCGGCGGTCGCCAACGGCGACCTGACGAAGAAGGTGACGGTCGAGGCGCGGGGCGAGGTCGCCGAGCTGGCGGACACCGTCAACACGATGGTGACGACCCTGTCGTCGTTCGCGGACGAGGTGACGCGAGTCGCCCGCGAGGTGGGTACGGAAGGCGAGCTGGGCGGTCAGGCGCGGGTTCCGGGTGTCTCGGGCACCTGGAAGGACCTGACCGAGTCGGTGAACTCGATGGCGTCGAACCTGACGGGTCAGGTGCGTCAGATCGCCGCCGTCACGACCGCCATCGCCAAGGGCGACCTGACCAAGAAGATCGACATCGACGCGCGCGGTGAGATCCAGGAGCTGAAGAACACCATCAACACGATGGTCGACCAGTTGTCCTCCTTCGCGGAGGAGGTCACGCGCGTGGCCCGTGAGGTGGGTACGGAGGGCATCCTCGGCGGTCAGGCGCGCGTACGGGACGTCGACGGCACCTGGAGCGACCTCACCGAGTCCGTGAACGAGATGGCCGGGAACCTGACCCGGCAGGTGCGCGCGATCGCGGCCGTCGCCACGGCGGTGACCCGGGGCGATCTGAACCTGAAGATCGACGGCGTGGACGCGGCCGGCGAGATCCAGGCGCTCCAGGACAACATCAACACCATGATCGCCAACCTGCGCGACACGACCCTCGCCAACGAGGAGCAGGACTGGCTCAAGGGCAACCTGGCCCGGATCTCCGGTCTGATGCAGGGCCGGCGCGATCTGGACGACGTGGCCTCGCTGATCATGAGCGAGCTGACGCCGGTCGTCTCGGCCCAGCACGGCGCGTTCTTCGTGGCGATGCCGACCGGCTCCGCGGCCGGCGGCGCCGAACTCGGCCGGCAGGGGGAGAGCGCGTACGAGCTGCGGATGCGCGGCAGTTACGGCTACTCGGCCGGATCCATGCCCACCTCGTTCCGGCCCGGTGAGACGCTCATCGGGACGGCGGCCGAGGAGAAGCGGACGATCCAGGTCAACGTTCCGCCGGGCTATCTGAAGATCTCCTCGGGGCTCGGCGAGGCCGCCCCGGCGCATGTGATCGTCCTTCCCGTCCTGTTCGAGGGGAAGGTGCTGGGTGTGATCGAGCTGGCGTCCTTCCAGCCGTTCACGCAGATCCAGCGGGACTTCCTCAACCAGCTGGCCGAGCTGATCGCCACCACGGTCAACACCATCAGCGTCAACACCAAGACCGAGGTGCTCCTGAAGCAGTCCCAGGAGCTGACCGAGCAGCTGCGGGAGCGTTCGGCGGAGCTGGAGCACCGGCAGAAGGAGCTCCAGGGCTCCAACGCGGAGCTGGAGGAGAAGGCCGAGCTGCTGGCCCGGCAGAACCGGGACATCGAGGTGAAGAACACCGAGATCGAGGAGGCCCGGCAGGTCCTGGAGGAGCGCGCCGAACAGCTCGCCGTCTCCATGCGGTACAAGTCCGAGTTCCTGGCCAACATGTCGCACGAGCTGCGGACCCCGCTCAACTCGCTGCTGATCCTGGCCAAGCTGCTCGCCGACAACGCGGACCACAACCTCTCGCCGAAGCAGGTCGAGTTCGCGGAGACAATCCACGGCGCCGGTTCCGACCTGTTGCAGCTGATCAACGACATCCTCGACCTGTCGAAGGTCGAGGCGGGGAAGATGGACGTCTCCCCGACCCGTATCGCGCTGGTGCAGCTCGTCGACTACGTCGAGGCGACCTTCCGGCCGCTCACCGCGGAGAAGGGGCTGGACTTCTCGGTCCGGGTCTCGCCCGAGCTGCCCGCCACGCTCCACACCGACGAGCAGCGCCTGCTCCAGGTGCTGCGCAACCTGCTGTCGAACGCGGTGAAGTTCACCGACTCGGGCGCCGTGGAGCTGGTCATCCGGCCGGCCGGGACGGACGTGCCGCAGTCGATCCGCGAGCAGCTCCTGGAGTCCGGTTCGCTGCGCGACCCGGAGGCCGATCTGATCGCCTTCTCGGTGACGGACACCGGTATCGGGATCGCCGCGGGCAAGATGCGGGTGATCTTCGAGGCGTTCAAGCAGGCGGACGGCACGACCAGCCGCAAGTACGGCGGTACGGGCCTGGGCCTGTCGATCAGCCGGGAGATCGCGCGGCTGCTCGGTGGCGAGATCTACGCGGCGAGCGAGCCGGGCCGCGGCTCCACGTTCACGCTCTACCTGCCGCTGAGCCCCGGCGAGCTGCCCTCGCCCGGCTACGGGCCGGGGGAGCAGGGGACGGTCGACCCGCGCACGGGTCTGGAGGACGGCTCGGTGGACGAGATCCTGCCGCCGTTCCCGCCCGCGCCGATGGCGGCCGATCTGCGCTCCGGCGCGGGGGCGCTGTTCCGGCACCGGCGCAAGGCGGTGCAGCAGTCCGGGGTCGACGAGCGGCAGCCCGCGCTGCCGGGCCAGCCGGCCCGGGGCGGTCAGGCCGAGCAGGCGGCGCCCGACGAGGAGCGGGTGGAGGCGGAGCCGCGCCGTACGTTCGTGTTCGGCGGCGAGAAGGTGCTGATCGTGGACGACGACATCCGTAACGTCTTCGCGCTCACCAGCGTCCTGGAGCAGCACGGGCTCGCGGTGCTGTACGCGGAGAACGGCCGGGAGGGCATCGAAGTGCTGGAGCAGCACGACGATGTGACGGTCGTTCTGATGGACATCATGATGCCCGAGATGGACGGATACGCGACGACGACGGCGATTCGTCGGATGCCGCAGTTCGCCGGGCTGCCGATCATCGCGCTGACCGCGAAGGCGATGAAGGGCGACCGGGAGAAGGCGATCGAGTCGGGCGCCTCCGACTACGTCACCAAGCCGGTCGACCCCGATCACCTGCTGTCGGTGATGGAGGAGTGGATGCGCGGAAACGGAAGCGAGGGTTGTTGACGCACTGTCGCCGCGGGCGTGTGAGAGGGCGGGATACGGGGAACCTTCTGGTCTCTCACCACGTTTCTGCTACGTGCACAGTGACATCGTGGTGACAGGGTGTGGCGACAGGCGGGGTGCGGCTACCATGACCGGCACAAGGACGGACGGCGCATGGGAGTCGTCTTCTGGGGCGGCGCCCGGTGCTTCCCTCGGCTCGGCGAGTCGGGGAGAGCCGATGCCGGGGCGAGGAGGACGGGGCATGGTGCAGAAGGCCAAGATCCTCCTGGTCGATGACCGGCCGGAGAATCTGCTGGCGCTGGAGGCCATTCTCTCCGCGCTCGATCAGACGCTGGTGCGGGCATCGTCCGGGGAGGAAGCGCTCAAGGCGCTGCTGACCGATGACTTCGCGGTCATTCTGCTGGATGTCCAGATGCCGGGCATGGACGGGTTCGAGACGGCCGCGCACATCAAGCGGCGCGAGCGGACCCGGGACATCCCGATCATCTTCCTCACCGCGATCAACCACGGACCGCACCACACCTTCCGCGGGTACGCGGCGGGCGCGGTCGACTACATCTCCAAGCCGTTCGACCCGTGGGTGCTGCGCGCCAAGGTGTCGGTCTTCGTCGAGCTGTACATGAAGAACTGCCAGCTGCGCGAGCAGGCGGCGCTGCTCCGGCTCCAGCTGGAGGGCGGCGGCTCCGGCGGCCACGCCAAGGAGTCGGCGGGGCTGCTCGCCGAGCTGTCCGCCCGTCTCGCGGCGGTCGAGGAGCAGGCCGAGGCGCTGTCCAAGCAGCTCGACGACGACTCGGCGGATGCTGCCGCCGTCGCGACCGCGGCCCATCTGGAGCGCAAGCTCACGGGGTTGCGGCGGGCCCTGGACGCGCTGGAGCCCGGTGCGGGCGGACCGTCCGTGCTGCCCTCGCAGAGCTGACGCAGCGTCAAGGTGTGGGCGCCCGCGGTGAGCGGGCGTCAGTTTCACGCCCTCGTAAGGGCGACACGAACGGGTGAGCCCGGACGGGCACGTGTCCGACGCGGCTCACACCGGTAACCTCAGCATCATGGCCTCACGTACGTCCGGCAAGGGTTCCCAGGGCACGGCGGGCACCGCGAAGCCGCGCGCCGGCCGTACGAGCGGCGCCGCGAAGAAGGCGGCGCCCGCGAAGTCGCCCGCCAAGCCGCCCGCGAAGAAGACCGCGGCGAAGAAAGCCGTGCCCGCCAAGCGCGCGCCCGCCAAGAAGGCCGCCGCGAAGAAGCCCGCGCCCAAGCCCGCGCCGTCCCCGACCGGGGGCGTGTACCGGCTCGCGCGCGGGCTCTGGCTCGGGCTCGCGCACGGCGTGGGGGCGCTGTTCCGGGGGATAGGGCGCGGAGCGAAGGGGCTCGACCCCGCGCACCGCAAGGACGGCCTGGCGCTGCTGCTGCTCGGCGTCGCCCTGGTCGTCGCCGCCGGCACCTGGTCCAACCTGCGCGGCCCGGTCGGCGACCTCGTCGAGATGCTCGTCACCGGTGCGTTCGGCCGCCTCGACCTGCTCGTGCCGCTGCTGGTCGGCGCGATCGGCGTCCGGCTGATCCTGTACCCGGAGAAGCCCGAGGCCAACGGCCGGATCGTCATCGGTCTGTCCGCCCTCGTCATCGGAGTGCTCGGACAGGTCCACATCGCCTGCGGCTCGCCCGGCCGGGGCGAGGGCACCGAGGCGATGCAGGACGCCGGTGGGCTCATCGGCTGGGCCGCGTCCAAGCCGCTGATCTTCATGACCGGCGAGGTCCTCGCCGTACCGCTGCTGGTGCTGCTCACGATCTTCGGCCTGCTCGTCGTCACCGCGACGCCCGTCAACGCCATCCCGCAGCGGCTGCGCGCGCTCGGCGCCCGGCTCGGCCTGGTCGAGCCGGCGTACGACCCCGAGGCCGACGAGGAGGCCTACGGGGAGGACTGGCGCGAGGCGCGCGAGGCTCGGGAGGGCGACGCGCAACCGGGCGCGCGCGCCCGGCGTACGCCCTCCGGTTCCCCCCAGGTGTACGACGTCGACCAGGCCGAGGAGGAGGCGCTCACCCGGCGCAGGCGGCCGCGCAGGCCCTCCGTGCAGCCCGCCTTCGACCGGCCCATGGACGCCGTGGACGTGGCCGCCGCGGCGGCCGCCGCCCTCGACGGCGCCGTGCTCAACGGCATGCCGCCCTCGCCGCTGGTCGCCGACCTGACCCGGGACGTCACCGCCGAGCGGGCGGCGGCGGTCGCCGCGGCCGCCGCCGAGGCCGCCGGGACGGACGAGGCCGAGGCTCCGTCCGCCCGGCCGGTGCCGGGTGCCCGTGCCGAGAAGGCCGGACGCCTGCCCGGGGCCGTACCGGACCTCACCAAGCCCGCGCCGGAGCACACCGAGCTGCCGCCGCGCGCGGAGCAGCTCCAGCTGTCCGGGGACATCACGTACGCACTGCCCTCGCTCGACCTGCTGGAACGGGGCGGGCCCGGCAAGACGCGCAGCGCGGCGAACGACGCCGTGGTCGACTCGCTCTCCAACGTCTTCAGCGAGTTCAAGGTCGACGCGGCGGTCACCGGCTTCACGCGCGGGCCGACGGTCACGCGGTACGAGGTCGAGCTCGGCCCGGCCGTGAAGGTCGAGAAGATCACGGCCCTGACCAAGAACATCGCGTACGCCGTGGCCTCCCCGGACGTGCGGATCATCTCGCCGATCCCCGGGAAGTCCGCGGTCGGCATCGAGATCCCGAACTCCGACCGGGAGATGGTCAACCTCGGCGACGTGCTGCGGCTCGCCGCGGCGGCCGAGGACGACCACCCGATGCTGGTCGCGCTCGGCAAGAACGTCGAGGGCGGCTACGAGATGGCCAACCTGGCGAAGATGCCGCACGTCCTGGTCGCCGGTGCCACGGGCTCCGGAAAGTCCTCGTGCATCAACTGCCTGATCACGTCGATCATGATAAGAGCGACCCCCGAGGACGTCCGGATGGTGCTCGTCGACCCCAAGCGGGTCGAGCTCACCGCGTACGAGGGCATCCCGCACCTGATCACGCCGATCATCACCAACCCCAAGCGGGCCGCCGAGGCGCTGCAGTGGGTCGTGCGCGAGATGGACCTGCGCTACGACGACCTGGCCGCGTTCGGCTTCCGGCACATCGACGACTTCAACGAGGCCATTCGCAACGGCAAGGTCAAGCTGCCCGAGGGCAGTGAGCGCGAGCTGAAGCCGTACCCGTACCTGCTGGTGATCGTGGACGAGCTGGCCGACCTGATGATGGTCGCGCCCCGGGACGTCGAGGACGCCATCGTCCGGATCACCCAGTTGGCGCGCGCGGCCGGCATCCACCTGGTGCTCGCCACCCAGCGGCCCTCGGTGGACGTCGTGACCGGTCTGATCAAGGCGAACGTGCCCTCCCGGCTCGCCTTCGCGACCTCCTCGCTCGCCGACAGCCGGGTCATCCTCGACCAGCCCGGCGCCGAGAAGCTCATCGGCAAGGGTGACGGACTGTTCCTGCCGATGGGGGCGAACAAGCCCGTCCGTATGCAGGGCGCCTTCGTCACGGAGGCCGAGGTCGCGGCCGTGGTCCAGCACTGCAAGGACCAGATGGCCCCTGTCTTCCGGGACGACGTCACCGTCGGCACCAAGCAGAAGAAGGAGATCGACGAGGAGATCGGCGACGACCTGGACCTGCTCTGCCAGGCCGCCGAGCTGGTCGTCTCCACCCAGTTCGGCTCCACCTCGATGCTCCAGCGCAAACTGCGGGTCGGCTTCGCCAAGGCCGGCCGGCTGATGGACCTGATGGAGTCGCGCAGCATCGTCGGCCCGAGCGAGGGGTCCAAGGCGCGGGACGTGCTCGTCAAGCCGGACGAGCTGGACGGGGTGCTCGCCGTCATCCGGGGGGAGAGTACGGAGTAGCCGGGCGGCGGCCCTGGCCATAACGAGACCCGGCCGAGACTCACTCGTAAGGGAACTTGGGCAACCGTTTCCCTTGGTCGTACGTCAAGTTGGAGGGAGGGACAGAAGGATGTCCCAGCCTCATGGCGTACAAACAGCGTCCGCCCGGTTGCCCCACCCTTTCGTACCACCCATAGACTGAACGTCCAGCAGGTGGTTACACGCTCGAAAGGCGCTCTCGTGTCCATCGGCAACTCCCCCGAATCCCCCGAAGACGACCGGAACTCCCCGGCAGGCGACCGGGATTCGATCGGTCGTGCCCTCCAGCAGGGCCGGATCGCCGCCGGTCTCACCGTCGACGAGGTCAGTGCTTCCACGCGGGTCCGCATCCCGATCGTGCACGCGATCGAGGAGGACGACTTCTCCCGCTGCGGTGGCGACGTCTACGCCCGCGGGCACATCCGTACGCTCGCCCGCGCCGTCGGACTCGATCCCGCGCCACTGATCGAGCAGTACGACGCCGACCACGGCGGACGGCCCGCGCCCACCCCCGCGGCGCCGCTGTTCGAGGCGGAACGCATCCGCCCCGAGCCGCGCCGGCCCAACTGGACCGCGGCGATGGTGGCCGCGATCGTCGCCGTCGTCGGGTTCGTCGGCTTCACCATGTTCAACGGAACCGAGACGAAGGACGGCGCGGGCGCCGTCGCCGAGGGTCCGGCTCCGGAGAAGAAGACGACCAGTCCGACCGCCAAGCCGACCAAGACCGTCCCGCAGCCGGTGCCGAGCGCCATCGCCGCGGTGCCCAAGGACAAGGTCACCGTCAAGCTGACCGCCCTCGGCGACAAGAGCTGGATCTCGGCCAAGTCGAGCAACGGGAAGCTGCTCTTCGACGGGCTCCTCCTCGAGGGCGAGTCCAAGACCTTCCAGGACGACGAGCGGGTCGACCTGATCCTCGGCAACGCGGGCGCGATCGAGCTCTTCGTGAACGGCAAGAAGATCGAAGAGAAGTTCGAATCCGGTGCCGTCGAGCGGCTCTCCTACGCCAAGGGCGACCCCGAGGCCGGATGATCCCCCGGGCGACCGTCGCGCAGGTGAACCCTGCGCGGCGGGGGTACGGCCGGGACGAAGTAGTCTTGAGTCCATGCCCGAACGCCGTACCGTCGCCCTTGTCACTCTTGGCTGCGCCCGTAACGAGGTGGACTCGGAGGAGCTCGCAGGCCGCTTGGCAGCGGACGGCTGGGAGCTCGTCGAGAACGCCGGGGAAGCCGATGTCGCCGTCGTCAACACCTGTGGATTCGTCGAGGCCGCCAAGAAGGACTCCGTCGACGCCCTCCTCGAAGCCAATGATCTGAAGGATCACGGCAAGACCCAGGCCGTCGTCGCGGTCGGCTGCATGGCCGAGCGCTACGGCAAGGAGCTCGCCGACGCCCTGCCCGAGGCCGACGGTGTGCTCGGCTTCGACGACTACGCCGACATCTCCAACCGGCTCCAGACCATCCTCAGCGGCGGCAGCGTGGAGGCCCACACCCCGCGCGACCGCCGCAAGCTGCTGCCGCTGTCCCCCGTGGAGCGCCAGCAGGCCGCCGCCGCGATCTCCCTGCCGGGCCACGGCGCGCCCGCCGAGGCGCCCGCCCAGGCTTCCGCGGCGGCCGCCTACGGCGACGGTTCGGTCGTGGACTGCCTGTCGGTGGACGTCTCGGAGTGGGACCGGCCCGGCATCCTGT
>NZ_JBEZNQ010000124.1:0-13527 GCF_040653315.1 Streptomyces sp. NPDC047981
GCCGCCCGCGCGGCTGCCGCGCGCCCGCGCGCCGGGTGCACGGGCGCCGCGTGCGGTACGTGATCGGCAGCGAGCCCGGCCAGGTCAACGGCATGCGATGGCGCGGGCCCTCCGCGCGCGCCTTCACGTAGAGCGACCCGCCCGGGACCGCCGCATGCCCCGCAGGGGTGTGCCGGAGTCGGCCCCGCCACGGCGTTGCCGTACGTGACTGCGGCGTGCGCATAACGTGACCATCGCCCAGCACGTCACCCGGGGCATCCGCCCCGCGAGGAGCAGTCGCATGTCGAGCGAGTTCTTCCTTCCCGACCCCGACGGTCAGGTTCCGAGCGCCGAGGGCTACTTCGGCGCCTACGGCGGCAAGTTCATCCCGGAGGCCCTCGTCGCCGCCGTGGACGAGGTCGCCGTCGAGTACGACAAGGCCAAGGCCGACCCCGAGTTCGCGCGCGAGCTCAACGACCTGATGGTCAACTACACCGGCCGTCCGAGCGCCCTCACCGAGGTCCCCCGGTTCGCCGAACACGCGGGCGGCGCCCGGGTCTTCCTCAAGCGCGAGGACCTCAACCACACCGGCTCGCACAAGATCAACAACGTGCTCGGGCAGGCCCTGCTCACCAAGCGCATGGGCAAGACCCGGGTCATCGCCGAGACCGGCGCGGGCCAGCACGGCGTCGCCACCGCCACCGCCTGCGCCCTCTTCGGGCTCGAGTGCACCATCTACATGGGCGAGATCGACACCCAGCGCCAGGCGCTGAACGTCGCCCGGATGCGCATCCTCGGCGCCGAGGTCATCCCGGTGAAGTCCGGCAGCCGCACCCTCAAGGACGCCATCAACGAGGCGTTCCGCGACTGGGTCGCCAACGTCGACCGCACCCACTACCTCTTCGGCACCGTCGCGGGGCCGCACCCGTTCCCCGCCATGGTCCGCGACTTCCACCGCGTCATCGGCGTCGAGGCCCGCCGCCAGATCCTGGAGCGGGCCGGCCGGCTCCCCGACGCGGCCGTCGCCTGCGTCGGCGGCGGATCCAACGCCATCGGCCTCTTCCACGCCTTCATCCCGGACACCGACGTCCGCCTCGTCGGCTGCGAGCCGGCCGGCCACGGCGTCGAGACCGGCGAGCACGCCGCCACCCTCACCGCCGGCGAGCCCGGCATCCTGCACGGCTCGCGCTCGTACGTCCTCCAGGACGACGAGGGCCAGATCACCGAGCCGTACTCGATCTCGGCCGGTCTCGACTACCCGGGCATCGGCCCGGAGCACGCGTACCTCAAGGACTCCGGACGCGGCGAGTACCGCGCCGTCACCGACGACGCGGCCATGCAGGCCCTGCGGCTGCTCTCCCGCACCGAGGGCATCATCCCGGCCATCGAGTCCGCGCACGCGCTCGCCGGGGCCCTGGAGATCGGCAAGGAGCTGGGCCCCGAGGGCCTGCTCCTGGTCAACCTCTCCGGGCGCGGCGACAAGGACATGGACACGGCGGCCCGCTACTTCGGGCTGTACGACGGGACCGAGGGGGACGCGAAGTGACCGGGAACATCCAGCTGCTCAGTGACACCCTGGCCAAGGCCAAGGCGGAGAACCGCGCCGCGCTGATCGCCTACCTGCCGGCCGGCTTCCCGACCGTGGACGGCGGCATCGAGGCCGTCAAGGCCGTCTTCGAGGGCGGCGCCGACATCGTCGAGGTCGGCCTCCCGCACAGTGACCCGGTCCTCGACGGTCCGGTCATCCAGACCGCCGACGACATCGCCCTGCGCGGTGGCGTCCGGATCGCCGACGTCATGCGGACGGTCCGGGAGGCCTTCGCGGCCACCGGGAAGCCCGTCCTGGTCATGACGTACTGGAACCCCATCGACCGCTACGGTGTCGAGCGCTTCACCGAGGAGCTCGCCGCGGCGGGCGGCGCCGGCTGCATCCTGCCGGACCTGCCCGTCCAGGAGTCCGCCCAGTGGCGCGAGCACGCCGAGAAGCACGGTCTCGCGACCGTCTTCGTCGTCGCCCCCAGCAGCAAGGACGAGCGGCTCGCCACCATCACGTCCGCCGGTTCCGGCTTCGTCTACGCCGCCTCGCTCATGGGCGTCACCGGCACCCGTGAGTCCGTCGGAGCCGAGGCCGCCGACCTCGTCCGCCGCACCCGCGCCACCTCGCCGCTGCCCGTCTGCGTCGGGCTCGGCGTCTCCAACGCCGAGCAGGCCAAGGAGGTCGCGGGCTTCGCCGACGGCGTCATCGTCGGCTCCGCGTTCGTCAAGCGGATGCTCGACGCCGACGGCGAGGCCGCCGGACTCGCCGCCGTAAGGGAACTGGCGGGCGAACTCGCCGAGGGCGTCCGTCGAGTTTCGTAGCCCGATCGGGTGGATCTGTGACCGGGGAGGCGCGACCGCGCCTCCCCGGTTCGTTGCTCCGGACGTGAGCAAGAAGAACAGTGACGGTTACGGTAATCGGAGCGCGCGGGAGCGGCTCCAGGAGCAGCGCGAGCGCGAGAAGGCCCGCGAGAAGCAGCGGCGCGTCCTGATCGTGTCGGCCGCGGTCGTCGGCGTCCTCGGCCTGGCCGCGGTCGTCGGCGTGATCGCCGCCAACACGGGCGGCAAGGACGGCGGCTCGGACAAGGCGGGCCCGGTCGTCGCCCCGACCGGCTCGATCGAGGGGGAGAAGCCCGCGATCCCCACCGGCAGGACGGACGCCCCGTCGACGCTCGCGATCTGGGAGGACTTCCGCTGCCCGGCGTGCGCCTCCTTCGAGAACGCGTTCCGGGACACCATCCACGAGCTGGAGGCCTCCGGCGCGCTCAAGACCGAGTACCACCTCGCCACCCTCATCGACCGGAACATGGGCGGCCAGGGCTCGCTGCGCGCGGCGAACGCGGCGGCGTGCGCCCAGGACGCCGGGAAGTTCGCGGCGTACCACGACACGCTGTACATCAACCAGCCGCCGGAGACGGACGACACCTTCGGCGACAACGCCGAACTCATCAAGCTCGCGGCCAAGGTCCCCGGCCTGGACACCCCGGAGTTCCGCAGCTGTGTCGAGGACGGCACGCACGACAGCTGGGTCGGGAAGTCGAACGACGCCTTCGTGAAGGGCAACTTCCAGGGCACGCCGTCGGTGCTCCTGAACGGAGAATCGATCTTCCCGCAGAAGGGCAGCGAGCAGATCTCCCCGGAGAACCTGAAGAAGTGGGTCGCCGAGGCCAACAAGGGCAAGAAGGCGGGCACCGCCTCGCCGTCGGCGGGCTGACCGCCCCCGGCCGGATCCGGCCGGTGCGATCCTCTTAGTTACCCAGACGTTGCCGGGTGGGCTGCCGTGACGCCCGCCCGGCAAGGTAGCGTCGGTCCTGCCATGGACCTTGCCTACATTCCCAGCCCGTCGACCGGTGTCCTCCACCTCGGACCGGTCCCGCTGCGCGCCTACGCCTTCTGCATCATCCTCGGTGTCTTCGTCGCCGTCTGGTACGGCAACAAGCGCTGGATCGCCCGGGGCGGCAAAGCCGGCACCGTGGCCGACATCGCTGTCTGGGCGGTGCCCTTCGGCCTCGTCGGCGGCCGGCTCTACCACGTGATCACCGACTACCAGCTGTACTTCAGCGAGGGTGAGAACTGGGTCGACGCCTTCAAGATCTGGGAAGGCGGCCTCGGTATCTGGGGCGCCATCGCGCTCGGCGCGGTCGGCGCCTGGATCGGTGCCCGTCGGCGCGGCATCCCGCTCCCCGCGTACGCCGACGCCATCGCGCCCGGCATCGCCTTCGCCCAGGCCATCGGCCGCTGGGGCAACTGGTTCAACCAGGAGCTGTACGGCAAGCCAACCGACCTGCCGTGGGGCCTGGAGATCAGCGCCGGCGCGAACCGCGAGGCCGGGATCTACCACCCGACCTTCCTCTACGAGTCGCTGTGGTGCATCGGCGTCGCGTTCCTGGTCATCTGGGCCGACCGCCGCTTCAAGCTCGGCCACGGACGGGCCTTCGCGCTCTACGTCGCCGCGTACTGCGCGGGCCGCGGATGGATCGAGTACATGCGCGTCGACGAGGCGCACCACGTGCTCGGCCTGCGGCTGAACGTCTGGACGGCGATCGTCGTCTTCGTCCTGGCCGTCGCCTACATCGTGATCTCGTCGCGGCTCCGTCCGGGGCGCGAGGAGGTCGTGGAGCCGGAGCGCGACAAGCGGGCCGGCGGCAAGGCCGGGAACGAGGCCGACCCGGAGGACGACGCCGCCGGGGACGAGGACGGTACCGCTCTGCTGGAGGCGCTCGGCGACGAGCCGGCGGACGTGCCCACGACCGGGGTGCCCACGAACGGCGCTGAGTCGCCCGCCAAGGGCTGACGGCTCTCTCACGTCTCTCAGGGCCGCCGGGACCTTCTGGTCCCGGCGGCCCTGTCGTTTCCGGCCGCAGGCCCCAGTGCTCAGCAGGCGCGCGCCGCCAGGGTGAGGACGCGGCGGGCGCCCTCGACGACCGCCGCGTCCACGAAACGGCCGTCCGGGAGCGCCAGCGCGCCCTCCTCCGTCTCGGCCGCCTTCACGACCTCCTCGGCCGCCGCCACCTCGTCGGGGGTGGGGAAGTAGGCCTGCTCGATGACCGGGAGCTGGCGGGGGTGGATCGCGGCCCGGCCGAAGAAGCCCAGGGCGCGCCCGCGCGCGCAGCTCGCCGCCAGGGCGTCCAGGTCGCGGATGTCGGGGTGCACCGACTGGGCCGGCGGGGGCAGGGCCGCCGCGCGGGCGGCGACCACCAGGCGGCCGCGCGACCAGTCGAGGCCGCTGTCGCTCCGTACCCCCAGATCGGCGCGGAGGTCCGCCTCGCCGAGGGCGATGCCGTGGACGGCGGGATGGGCGGTGGCGATGGCGTACGCGCGCTCGACGGCGAGGGCGTTCTCCAGGAGGGGATAGAGGGGGATCCCGTCGGTGACGCCGGTGAACTCGGTGACGGCGTCGGCGATCCGGTGGATGTCAGTGGCGTGTGTCACCTTGGGAACACGGAGACCGCGGAGGCCGGGGAGGGAGGCCAGGGTGGGGATGTCGCGCGGGGTGTGGATGCGGACGTGGACCGGCACGGGGTGGGGATCGGCGAGCAGATCGGCCGTGGCCTCGAGCGCGTACGCCTTGCGGTCCGGGGCGACCGCGTCCTCCAGGTCGACGATCACCACGTCGGCGCCGGAGGCGAGGGCCTTCTGGACGACGGCGGGGCGGTCCCCCGGGGCGTACAGCCAGGTGAGGGGGAAGGGCGTGGTCCTCATACGGCTCCTTCGCCGCGCAGGGCGCCGATCTCGGCAGGGCTGAGACCGAGTTCCGCGAGGACGTCGGCGGTGTCCGCGCCGTGCGGGCGGCCGGCCCAGCGGATCGCCCCGGGGGTCTCGGAGAGCCGGAAGAGGACGTTCTGCATCCGGATCGGCCCAAGTTCGGGGTCCGGGACCTCGGTGACGGTGTCCAGGGCGCGGAACTGCGGGTCGGCCAGGACGTCCCGGACGTCGTAGACGGGCGCGATCGCCGCTTCGGCCTTCTCGAAGGCGGCCATCGCCTCGTCCCGGGTGTGGCGGGCGATCCAGGTGCCGACCGCCTCGTCGAGGACGTCCGCGTGGGCGGCCCGGCCGGCGCCGTCGGCGAACCAGGGCTCGTCGATCAGCTCGGGCCGGCCGACCAGGCGCAGCACGCGTTCGGCGATCGACTGGGCCGAGGTGGAGACGGCGACCCAGGCGTCGTCGGAGGTGCGGTAGGTGTTGCGGGGGGCGTTGTTGCGGGAGCGGTTTCCGGTGCGGGGCTGGACGTATCCGAGCTGGTCGTACCAGAGGGGGTGGGGGCCGATGACGGAGAGCATCGGCTCGACGATGGCCATGTCGACGACCTGGCCGTGGCCGGTGGTCGTCCTGGCGGTGAGCGCGGTCATCACCGCGTACGCGGTGGCGAGCGCGGCGATCGAGTCGGCCAGGCCGAACGGGGGCAGGGTCGGCGGGCCGTCCGGTTCGCCGGTGATGGCGGCGAAGCCGCTCATCGCCTCGGCCAGGGTGCCGAAGCCGGGCCGATGGGAGTACGGGCCGAACTGGCCGAAGCCGGTGACCCGGGCCAGGACGAGGCGGGGGTTGACGGTGGAGAGCTCCTCCCAGCCCAGACCCCAGCGCTCCAGCGTGCCGGGGCGGAAGTTCTCCACGATCACATCGGCCTCGGCGGCCATCCGCAGCAGGGTGTCGCGGCCGCCGGGCGTGGAGAGATCGAGGGTCATGGTCCGCTTGTTGCGGCCGAGGACCTTCCACCACAGACCGATGCCGTCCTTGGCCGGGCCGTGGCCTCGGGAGGGGTCGGGCTTGCGGGGGTGCTCGATCTTGATCACGTCGGCGCCGAAGTCGCCGAGCATCATCGCGGCGAGCGGCCCGGCGAAGAGGGTCGCGAGATCGAGGACGCGCAGCCCGTGGAGCGGAGGGAGGGCCGGGGGTTCGTTCCGGTGCACTGTCTGTCCGGTCGAGTCCGTCCCGGCGTCCCGGTCCGTGCGGTCCGTGCGGTCCGTGGGGTCGGTGGGGTCCGTGCGGTCGTTCGGCGGTGTCATACGGGGTCGACCTCCCGGCCGGTGAAGGCCGCGTGGGCCTCGTCGATCTCGGTGCGGTACGGCATCGAGGACGAAGCCCCCGCGTGCTGGACGGAGAGCGCGGCGGCCGTGGAGGCCCAGGCCATCGCCTCGCGGACCGGGCGACCCTCGCCGAGCGCCACGGCGAGAGTGCCGACGAAGGTGTCGCCCGCGGCGGTCGTGTCCACGGCCGGGACCCGGGGGGCCGGCACCGCGAACGGTTCGCTGCCGCGGGCCGCGTACAGGCTGCCGGAGGCGCCCAGCGTGACGACGACCTCGGGAACGAGGGCGAGCAGGGCGGTGGCGGCGGCGCGCGGGTCGGTGAGGCCGGTGAGCGCGGCGGCCTCGTGCTCGTTGGGGACCAGGAGGTCGGTGGCGGCGAGGAGTTCGGGGGGAAGCTGCTGCGCCGGGGCGGGGGTGAGGACCGTACGCACCCCGAGCCGGCGGGCGGTGACGGCGGCCTCGGTGACGGCGGAGAGGGGGAGTTCGAGCTGGAGGAGCAGCGCGTCGGCGTTGGCGATCAGGGCCTCGTCGCCGTGGTCGAGGGAGGTGACGGTGCCGTTGGCGCCGGGGACGACGACGATCGCGTTGCCGCCCTCGTCGTCGACGACGATGTGGGCGGTCCCGGAGGGGCCTTCGACGGTGCGCAAAAGGTCGGTGTCGACGGCGGAGGCGTCGAGCGAGGCGCGGAGCCGTTCGCCGAAGTCGTCGGCGCCGACCGCGCCGATCATCGCCACCTCGGCGCCGGCCCGGGCGGCGGCGACGGCCTGGTTGGCGCCCTTGCCGCCGGGGATCGTACGGAACTCCCGGCCGGTGACGGTCTCCCCGCGCGCGGGGGCCCGGGGCACGAAGGCGACGAGGTCCATGTTGGTGCTGCCGAGCACCACGATGCTGGTCATGGGCGTACTGCCTCCAGATGCGTCAGTTCGGCGAGGGTGTCGAAGCCGATGCCGTCGAAGGACGGGATCGAGGTGGCGAGCCGGTTCTTGAGGGGGGAGGTCCAGCGCTCGGGCAGCCGGTCGGGGTGGCCGGCGAGGAGTCCGGCGACGGAACCGGCGGTGGCGCCGTTGGAATCGGTGTCCCAGCCGCCGGAGACCGCCGCGCAGATCGTGCGGGAGAAGTCGCCGTCGCCGTGGGTGAGGGCGGCGGCGAGGAGGGCGGTGTTGGGGACGGCATGGACCCAGTGATACCCGCCGAGTGCCGCGTGGAGCCGGTCCACGACGGCCTCGAAGTCGGGGGTGGTGCCGCGTGTTTGCCGGGCGGTCTCGATGCCGAGGCGGACGGCGGCGGCGAGCCGGGAGCGGTGCGGGATCACGGAGAGCCCGGCGGCGAGGGCCTGGTGGACGTCGGCGGTGCCGGTGGCGGCGGTGGCGATCGTCGCGGCGACGAACTGGGCGCCGTAGACGCCGTTGGCGGTGTGGGTGAGCGCGGCGTCCCGGTACGCCTGCTCGGCGGCGGCTCCGGGGTCGCCGGGGTGTGTCCAGCCGTGGACGTCGGCGCGGATCTGGGCGCCGATCCACTCGCGGAAGGGGTTGCGGTGGGAGGCGGTCAGCGGGGGCTCGATGCCGTCGAGGAGGTTGCGGTAGGCGATGCGCTCGGCGGTGAAGGTGCGGCCGGCCGGGAGTTCGTCGAGCCAGAGGCGGGCGACGTCGGCGGTGGTGAAGCCGCGGCCGTACCGCTGGAGGAGGAGCAGGTTGAGGAGGGGGTAGTTGAGGTCGTCGTCCTCGGGCATCCCGTCGATGTTCTCGGCGAGGGAGGTGGTCGCGGAACGGCGGTTCCAGGGGTGGGCGGCGAGGAGGTGCGGGGGGACGCCGCGTTCGGTGAACCAGGTGGTGAGGGGCCAGTTGCCGGCGGCGCGGGCGAGCGCGCGGATCGCGGGGAGTGGCAGCTTCTCGACGGGCTTGCCGAGGAGACAGCCCGCGGCCCGGCCGAGCCAGGCGGCGTGCAGCCGGTCGCGGAGGGGGTGGGGGCGGGCTTGCGGCGGCGGGCGGTGTACGCGGCGGCGGTCTCGCCCGGGGCCGGGGCGGGCAACTCGGCCCAGACCGCGGCCACCAGCTCGGTGTGCTCGGACTGGTCGGACGGGGTCAGGGGGCGGCGCAAGAGCGTGGCCAGGTGCGTGTAGGCGGCGCGGGCGAGGTGCTCCTCGAGGACGTCGCTCGCGGAGCGGCCCGGGGCGGCGTCGGCCAGAACCCGCAGGGTGCCGGCGGCCAGGGCACGAACGGAGCGGCCGTCCCCGGCGGTCTGCCGGGTCATGGCCGGCAGACCGCCGGCGGGGCCGTCGACGGCCCGACCGCGCGTGGTGGGGATCGCGTCGGCGGGCACCGTACGGGCGGCATCTGCCCGGCGGGCGGCGGGCACCGCACGCTCCCACTGCGCTCGCCGGTCGGCGGGGCGCTCCTGGGGCCGGGCGACCTTGAGGGTCTGGACGGTGGCGCGGCGGTGACGGGTCAGGTCGACCGCGAGGCGCTCCTCGCGCGCCCACTCCTCGTACTGGCGGCTCCAGGTGTCCGCGCTGACGTCGACGTCGACGAGGCGGTTGCTGGAGCTGCAGCGGATCGCGTCGGCGACGCCGGCCCGGCCGGTGTGGTGCGGGACGAGCTTGAGCAGGTAGGTGCCGCGGTGGGGGGTGACGGGCACCCAGGTTTCGCACTTCGGGCAGACCAGCGAGATGCGGCGCTTCTGGGTGGACTCGACCCGCCGCATGTCGATGTGACCGGGCGACAGGGTCGACAGGACGATCGGGGCGAGGAGGCTGACGCGGGAGGTACGGGTGCGGCCCCGGCGCTTGGCGGCCTTGGGCATGGCGAGCTCGGGCATGGCGACTCCTCGGCAGGAGAAGGGGAGGGGAGGGGTGCGCGGGGCGGATGCCTTCTCCACCCACCAGGCTCACGAGCAAGAGGCCCGCGTCCCGGCGGATAGACAGCACATCAGCGCTGAAGTCGTGCAGCAGTTCCGCCGGCCTGGGGGGTTTGGTCTTAGCTACCGCCTCCGGCCACCTGCCCGACTCCGAAGAGACGAGCTGCGGAACTGCGATGGTGCAGTGGTACGTCCAGCAGGGCGGCTTCTTACCACCCCACCAACCTTGCTGGCTTACCTAACTTAGCTGATAAAGTTGGGTAGGTGTCAAGCACTTGGTTGAGGAAGCTATGGAAGCTAGCTAAGACGAGGGGGTCGACCTACGATGTCGCTCATGAGCAACGAGGCCGTGCAGCCGTACCAGCGAATCGTTCAGGATGTCCGCGACAAGATCCGCTCCGGTCGCCTGACTCCTGGGACGAAGCTGCCGAGCACACGGGAGCTCGTAGAGGAGTACGGCGTCGCAGCTGGGACCGTCCAGCGAGCCTTGACCGAGCTGCGCACGGCGGGCCTCATCTACTCCCATCAGGGCCGCGGCTCTTTCGTCGCCAACGCTGCCTCCGCCGGCGAGGACTCGACTGGTCGATCCATCAAGGCACTTGAGGAGCAGGTCGCCGATCTCGTAGCCCGCCTCGAACGGATCGAGAAGAGCCGAGGCGACTGACGTCGTTCCTCGCGTGCCGTTCTGCATGTTCGTCCCTCCTTGGCCGGTCCGACTTCGTTAGCAAGTTGTAGGCCCGACCGCGGAGCTGGTTCTAGGTCTGACATGTGTCCAGACCGCTGGACACACCGATAGGAGACATGGAGGGGGATCAGCGTGGGGCAGAAGCCGAACGTTCTGACCCCGGAGGCATCGCCCCTGGACCGCTTCGGCTACACAGTGCGAGACCTCCGCGAGCGGCGCGGTCTCAGCCTGCGCGGCCTCGCGGAAGCCACCTTCTTCTCGTACTCCAAGCTGTGGAAATGGGAGAACGCGAAGCGCGCTCCGAAGCACCGCTCAGAGGTCGAGGAGTTGGACCATGTGCTCAACGCGCACGGCCTTTTGATCGAGCTGTGGGAGCGCATCGCCTCGGATGATTCCCCTCGGGATCATGTGTCCGTTTCAGGGCTCCATGTGTCCGAATCATCCGTGGACCTGGCCATTGCCGCGTCCCAGCGGGCAACGTCGGACGATGAGGGGATCTTTGTCCCCGCTCGTCTACGGGATGGATCGGTGGTTTTCGTGGCGCTGGATCGACGCGCGATGCTGCGTGGCGGGATGGGGCTCGGTGCAGCTGCTGCGCTGGGCGGGGTAACGCCGGCGGCCGCCAGCTCTCTGCCGAGGCTGACACGCTCGGCCCGGTCGGCTTCCGCCTACAGCGGTACGCCGGTGGAACACTTCCAGCGCGCGCGTCGTCTGCTGATCGACAGCGACAACCTCCTCGGCCCCGGCCGAGCCATCGCGGCCGCGCTCCAGCACATCGAGGACATCAAGCAGCTGCGCCAGGACGCGAAGGGCACGGACCGCCACGCCCTCATGGAGCTCCAGACGCAGTACGCGGAGTTCACCTCCTGGCTCTACCAGGACCTGGGCGACTTCAACAACGCGCAGTTCTGGCTCGACCGAGCGTTCCAGTGGAGCCACACCGTCGGAGACGGTGACCTGACCTCGTACGTGATGGCCCGCAAGGCACAGCTCGCCGGCGAGATGCGCGACCTGGTCGACGTCGTCGACCTCGCCGAAGCCGCGCAGCGCATGGCGCGGCCCCGCAGTCGACTGGCCGCCGTCGCCCGGACCTACGAGTCATACGGGCACGCGTTGCGCGGTGAGCCGGTCGACAGCGAGCGCGCGATCGATGATGTGCGCAATGCTCTCGATCGCGTCTCCGGCGACACGACCCCCTGGGGCGTGTGGCTGAACGAGCAGTACGTGGAGGTGCACCGGGCGCAGGGCTTGGAGGTACTGGGCAAGCACGCGGAGGCCGCCGAGGTCTTCACCAACGCCATCAAGGCACTGCCCGACGGATACCACCGCGACCGCGGTGTCTATATGGCTCGGGCCGCCGTGGCTCACGCCGGTGCCGACGCGCCCGACCAGGCCGCTGCGGTCGGTCTCCAGGCCCTGAGTATCGCCAACGACACGGGCTCGGGCCGGATCGTCCGAGAGCTCGCGCGTCTCAACAAGGCTCTGGTGCCCTGGCAGCGACAGCCCGAGGTCGCGGAGTTCCGCGCGCACTTCGACGGCACGCTCGCTCACCAATTCTGATCAGAACGGATCACGCCACCTATGACCACACGTCCGTACGTCATCCTCTCCGCCGCTATGTCAGTCGACGGCTACCTGGATGACGCCAGCCTCGAGCGACTGTTGCTTTCCAACGCCGACGACTTCGACCGCGTGGACGAGGTCCGGGCCTCCTGCGACGCGATCCTGATCGGCGCGACGACCATGCGGAAGGACAACCCGAGGCTGCTGGTCAACTCCGAGAAGCGCCGCGCGAAGCGGATCGCGGAGGGCCGGTCTGAGTACCCGCTGAAGGTGACGGTGACCGCCTCCGGCAACCTCGACGCGGACCTGAAGTTCTGGCACTTCGGCGGTCAGAAGCTGGTCTTCACGGTCGACTCCGCCGTGGACGAGGTGAAGGCGACGCTCACGGACCTCGCGGACGTGGTCAGCGTCGGCCCCAAGCTCGACTGGGGCCTGCTCCTCGACGAACTGGGTCGCCGCGGCGTCGGCCGACTCATGGTGGAGGGCGGCGGCACGATCCACACCCAGCTCATGGCCCAGAACCTGGCCGACGAGGTCCACCTCGCCATCGCCCCGCTGCTGGTTGGCCAGGCCGACGCCCCGAAGTTCCTGGGCCCCGCCGACTACCCGGGCGGGACAACCGCCCGGATGAGGCTGCTGGAGGCCCGCGCGATTGGCGATGTCGTGCTGCTCCGCTACGCCCCGAAGGAGCGCAGCTGATGCACGCTCCCGACCGAGATCAGGACCTCCGCTGGATGCGGCGCGCAATCGGCCTGGCCACACTGTGCCCCCCGGCCACCGGGGCGTACTCGGTGGGCGCGGTCATCGTCGCCGAGGACGGCACCGAGCTCGCGGCCGGCTACTCCCGGGAGACCGATCCGCGTGAGCACGCGGAGGAGGCAGCCCTCGCAAAGGTCCCAGCAGGCGATCCGCGGCTGTCCACGGCAACGATCTACTCGTCCCTGGAGCCGTGCTCCCAACGGAGCGCGGACCGTACTCCGTGCGCGCAGCGGATCCTCGAGGCCGGGATCCCGCGCGTCGTCATCGCCTGGCGCGAGCCGTCCTTGTTCGTTGCTGACTGTGTCGGAGTCGAGCTCTTGGTCGCTGTTGGCGTGACGGTGGTTGAACTGCCCGAGCTCGCAGATGCTGCTCAAATGCCGAACCGCCATCTGGGTGACGGCCACACCAGGTAATCCATGCTCACCCGCGCAGGGGGGAGGCAACTGCAAGGCCACTCAAAGGCAAACGGAGGGAGGAAGTCGTGCAGACCGATCCTCGTAGGCGAGTCCGCGAGGCGCGTACCGCGGTGTACCGGCTGTACGACGCCGAAGAGCGCCTTCTGTATGTCGGCATCACCATGGCCCTGAAGCAGCGCTTCGCCGATCACCAGCGCCAGAAGTTCTGGTGGCACCTGGTCCAGAGAAGAGACGTCAGGTGGTACGACGACCGCGCTGCCGCCGAGGCTGTCGAAGCTGAAGCGATTCGGACAGAGAGCCCCAAGTACGACGGCACCAGCCGCATTGCCGACTGGGTCCATGCCCGCCACCTACGCCCGAAGGATCCGTTCTGGCGGCCAGTCGCAGAGTCAGTTCTCGCGCGTATTCAGGATGGAACCTACCCAGTGGGTAGTCCACTGCCGTCGCCGCGAGCACTTGCGTCGCTCTATGAGGTCTCGGAATCGTCCACGGGATACGCCCTCTCCGTGCTCTACAGCGCCCGGGTCGTTGGACCTCATCCCCAGCACGTAGTCCGTCGCCTCTCAGACCACCGGCCGTTGAAGGGACCTGATGCCCCGTCCGCAGATGAACACGACAAGGGGCCTTGTCCCCAAAAGGTGGACACCTGTTCGTGTCGTTATGCGGCAAGTGTCAGAGTAGCTGACTGCTGTTCGTAGACGTTCGGTGCCTG
>NZ_JBEZNQ010000125.1:0-13406 GCF_040653315.1 Streptomyces sp. NPDC047981
GGGGCGGCCGGGGGGCACGGCTCGTCGGCCGTGACCGCCGGCTGCCAGCCGTGGCGGTCGAGCGCCTGGACGAGCGCGGCGACCATCCGGGGGTCGAAGTGCGTGCCCGCGCACCGCTGCAGCTCCGCGACGGCCGTCGCGACGGGCCGGGCCCGGCTGTAGGAGCGGGTCGAGGTCATCGCGTCGAAGGCGTCGGCGACCGCGACCACCCGGGCGAATTCGGGGATCTGCTCCCCGTGCAGCCCGTACGGGTAGCCGGTGCCGTCCAGCTTCTCGTGGTGGTGCAGGATCGCCGCCCTGGCCTCCCCGAGGAAGCCGATGCCCCGGACCATCTCGTGGCCGTACTCCGGGTGCAGCTCGATGACCCGGCGCTCCTCGGGCGTCAGCGGCCCGTCCTTGCGCAGGATCCGGGTCGGCACGCCGAGCTTGCCCACGTCGTGCAGGATCCCCGCGAAGCGGAGGATCTCCAGGCGCTCGTCCGCGATGCCCAGCTCGTGGGCGATCAACGCCGAGGCCTGGCCCACCCGTTCGCTGTGCCCCCGGGTGTAGCGGTCCTTGATGTCGACGGCCTGCACGAGCGCGCGGATCGTCGCCTGGTGCGCGGCGCGTTCGCGGTGGTACTGCGCAAAGACCCAGCAGGAGATGTACATGGGCAGCAGGACGAAGAGCGCGGCGACCGGCCCGTACGTGCTCCGCCAGAGCACCGCCATCATCAGCCCGGCGAGACCGTGGACGGTGTGCGGGGCGAGCGTCCGGCCGAGGAGCCCCCGCCAGGCGGTGCGGGCCGGGACGCGTTCGGCGGCGATCCTGACCCCGCCGTCGAGCGCGTTCAGGACCAGGCAGAAGGTGAGCGCGCAGGCGGCGGCGGGGAGCAGGGCGTACGGGAAGTCGGGGGCGTCCGGCCCCTTCCCGAGCGCCTCGCCGCTGCCCAGGGCCCCGGCGACGAGCGCGGCGGCCCAGACGGCGATCAGGAGCTGGGCCGTCCGCCAGGCCCGGCGCACGCCCGCGGGCCGCTGCTCCACCCGGGCGAGCAGGGCGCCGGGCAGCGCGGTGAGCGCGGCGGCGGAGGGCGGCAGCAGGAGGGCCGCGGCGAGCAGGACGGGGAAGAAGGAGCCGGCGCCCACGCGCACCGAGCCGCCGAGCGCCCTGCCGATGAGCCGGCAGCGCGCGGGGAGCTCGCAGAGCGCGTAGAGGGCGGCGAGGAGCCCGACGCACGTCCACGCCGTCTGCGCGCCGGGGCGCAGCGCCGGGAGCGCGCACACGGCGGCGGCGAGGAGGGCGCAGCCGATGTACGCACGTGCCGCTCGGGGAATCGCCTTCACGCCCATCACGCCTGTCACGCTAGCGAGTTGGGCGCGGCGCGCGGGCGGGCCACGGCCGATTCGCACCATCGGGTGATACAAGCTGATGTATGCGTGAGGGCCGCCGCGAACGCGTCGCGGCGGCCCTCGTGTGCGCGGGGGTTGCTACTCCTGGGCGGTGGCCGTGATGTCCTGCTCGGGCACCAGCTCGCCCGAGCGGATCAGGTCGATCCGGCCCATCACCTTGGCCCGCAGGTCGGTCGGCACGTCGTCACTGCCGCAGCAGCGCTTGACGAGCTTCTTCACCGCCTGTTCCAGGCCGTACTTCTCCAGGCACGGGGAGCACTCCTCGAAGTGGACCTCGAACTTGGTGCAGTCACTGTCGGGCATCTCTCTGTCGAGAAACTCGTAGAGATGGTCCAGGACCTCTGAGCAGTCCGTCTCATGCGGCTCTCCGCAGCTCATGAGCCCGAGCCTTTCCGATCGTTCGACGACTCTCCGGCGCCCGCGGGCACGAGCCCGCGGTCGCGGGCGTAGTCCTCGAGCATGCCGCGCAGCTGGCGGCGGCCCCGGTGCAGTCGGGACATCACCGTACCGATGGGTGTCCCCATGATGTCCGCGATCTCCTTGTACGCAAAGCCCTCTACATCCGCGAGATAGACGGCGATGCGGAATTCCTCGGGGATCGCCTGCAGCGCTTCCTTGACGTCCGAGTCCGGCAGGTGGTCGAGGGCCTGCGACTCGGCGGAGCGCAGCCCGGTCGACATGTGCGACTCGGCGCGGGCGAGCTGCCAGTCCTCGATCTCCTCGGCGGCGCTGCGCTGGGGCTCGCGCTGCTTCTTGCGGTACGAGTTGATGAAGGTGTTGGTCAGGATGCGGTACAGCCACGCCTTCAGATTCGTACCCTCGCGGAACTGGTGGAACGAGCCGTACGCCTTGGCGTACGTCTCCTGCACCAGGTCCTCGGCGTCTGCCGGGTTGCGCGTCATGCGCAGGGCGGCGGAGTACATCTGGTCGAGGAAGCCGAGGGCGTCCCGCTCGAAGCGCGCGTTGCGCTCCTCGGTCGTCTCCTCGGGGCCGTCGTCGGTCCCTGTGTCGGTCCCAGTGACCGGACCCACCTCCTCCAGCGCTGCGGCGAATCCGAAGGCGGACCCGCTCGATTCGGAGGATAGACGAGGAACCGCTCCGCCCGCCGCCCGAATAGGGGCGGCCTTGGGCGCGGGCAGGACCGTCCAGTCGAGGTCAGCGGCCTGCGGGCGCTCGGGGCAGATGGTCGAACCCATGCGACGGACTCCCTCTTCCTTGCTCTCACACCGACATGGGTCACAACCGCAGTCGGGTGCCGGGCATTCCCGCCGTCAGGACCGGAGTGACGTGACCCACTCGGCGACGCTCGCGACGATGAGACCGAGGGTCTCCTCGGGCGTGACGGGCGCGCGCTTGGCGACGCCGAACCCGTGATCGCCGTACGGCACGGCCACGAGTTCGTACGGCCCTTCGGGGAACTCCTCGGGCTTTCCGAAGGAGTCGTTGCCGCCCTGGACGACGAGGGTGGGCAGGCCGGTCCCGAGCAGTTCGGCCGCCCGGGACTTCTCGGGCCTGCCGGGCGGGTGCAGCGGGAAGCCCAGCGCGAGGACGGCCTCGGCGCCGAGTTCCTTCCCGGTCCGGCAGGCGACCCGCGCACCGGCGCTGCGGCCTCCCGCGATCACGGGCAGTCCGGGCTTCGCGAGGGCGGGCCAGATCCCGTGCCACCCGACGTCGAGCGTCTTCGGCGCGGGCGCGACCTTCTTCCCGGCGACCCGCCAGGGCTGCTCCACGAGGGCGACGGTCACGCCCTGCGGGGGCAGCGCCGCGGCGATGGCCTGGAGGTCCCGCGCCTCGATCCCTCCCCCGGCCCCGTGGCCGAGGGCGAGCACGGCCCAGGGCTTCTTCCCGGGGTACCAGGTGATCCGGGCTTCCCCGGCGTCGGTCGAAACGGTCTCGGTGCGACTCATGCCCCCATGGTGCCGCCCGCACCGGCGAATCCCGGTGTCAGAACAGCGTGCCGACCTCCGGGCCCTCCAGTTCCGTCAGCAGCTCCGGACCGTTGTTGCGGACGTTGCTGACGGCCGTCGCCACCGGGTACGCCCGCATCAGCCCCTCCGGCGGCGCCGCCAGCAGGCCCTGGAGCTCGTCGATGTCCGTGCGCTGCGGGTCCAGCCAGGCGTCCCAGCGGTCCGGGGTCAGCATCAGCGGCATCCGGGGGTGGATCTCCGCGAGCGAGCCGGGGCCCTCCGCCGGGGCCACGCCCAGCGGGCCCGTCTCCGCCTCGGTCGTGATGACCGAGCAGGTCACCCACCACGCCAGGGGGTCGCCGTCCGGCACGGTCCGGTCGCGCCAGAACTCGTAGATCCCGGCCATCGCGAAGACCGAGCCGTCCGCGGGCGTCACGAAGTACGGCTGCTTCCTGGGCCGCTTCTTCTTCCCCTCGACCTCCAGGTCCCGCTCCCCCGAGCCGGTGACCCACTCGTAGTAGCCGTCCGCCGGCAGGATGCACCGGCGCGCGGCGAACGCCTTCTTGAAGGACGGCTTCTCCGCGAGCGTCTCCGACCGCGCGTTGATCATCCGGGCCGCACCCTCGGGGCTCTTCGACCAGGACGGGACCAGGCCCCACTTCAGTGCTCGCAGCTGGCGAACCGGCCGCCGCGATTCCGCGTCTTTCAGAGGACGCTCCAGAACCGCGTAGACCTCTTTCGTGGGGGCCACGTTCCAGTCCGGGGCGAGGGTCTCCTCGGGCTCCCACTTCTCGACTCCGAAGACGCTCACCAGGTCCTGGGGCGCCCGACTCGCTGCATACCGTCCGCACATACGTGCCACACTGCCACGATCCACGACCCGACCGAGGAGACAGTCCAGAACATGACCGAAGTCCTCGGCACGCAGCCCGCCCCGGAAGAGTGGCTGGTGATCGTCACCGGCGTGGCCGCCCTCCTCGTCACCGTGCCCCGCGCGATATGGCGGCTTTCCCGCAACGCCATCACCATCGCCCACGAGGGCGGCCACGGCCTCGTCGCCCTCGTCACCGGCCGCCGGCTCCAGTCCATCCGGCTGCACTCGGACACCAGCGGGCTGACCGTCTCCCGCGGCCGCCCCACCGGTCTCGGCATGATCCTCACCGCCGCCGCCGGCTACACCGCGGCCCCGCTGCTCGGCCTCGGCGGCGCCTGGCTGCTCGCCGACCACCGGATCACGCTCCTGCTGTGGCTCGCGACCGCGCTGCTCCTCGCGATGCTGGTGATGGTCAGGAACCTGTACGGGATCTTCACCGTGCTCCTCACGGGCGCCGTGTTCCTGCTGATCTCCTGGCTGACCGGCCCCGACGTGCAGTCCGCCTTCGCGTACGCCGTCGTCTGGTTCCTGCTCGTCGGCGGGGTGCGCCCGGTCTTCGAGCTGCAGGGCAAGCGGCGGCACGGCGGGGCGCCGGACTCGGACGCGGACCAGCTCGCCCGGCTCACCCACGTCCCGCCGGCGCTCTGGCTCTTCTTCTTCCACGCGGTCTCGATCTGTTCCCTGATCGGCGGAGGCCGCTGGCTGCTCGGGCTGTAGCCGTCCCGTGCCCCACTAAAGTGAGGGCATGACCGAAACCTCCTCGCACGCCGACCTGCACACCGACCTCTGGCCCGCGCCGTATGCCGGCGGAGCCGTCGACGCGACCGTCACCGTGCCCGGATCGAAGTCGGTCACCAATCGCGGACTGGTCCTCGCCGCGCTCGCCGCGGAGCCGGGCTGGCTGCGCCGCCCGCTGCGCTCCCGCGACACCCTCCTGATGGCCGAGGCCCTGCGCACTCTCGGCGTCAGGATCGAGGAGGGCGTGGGCCCGGACGGCACGGGCGAGGCCTGGCGGATCATCCCGGCCGGGCTGCGCGGCCCGGCGACCGTCGACGTCGGCAACGCCGGCACGGTCATGCGCTTCCTGCCCCCGGTCGCGGCCCTCGCCGACGGCCCGGTGCGCTTCGACGGCGACGCCCGCTCCCACGAACGCCCGCTGCACGGCGTGATCGACGCGCTGCGCGTGCTCGGCGTCCGGATCGACGACGACGGGCGCGGCGCGCTGCCGATGACCGTGCACGGCGGCGGGGCGGTCGACGGCGGCCCGGTGGAGATCGACGCCTCCTCGTCGTCGCAGTTCGTCAGCGCGCTGCTGCTCTCCGCGCCCCGCTTCAACCAGGGGGTCGAGGTACGCCATGTGGGCGCGAAGCTCCCCTCGCTCCCGCACATCCGGATGACCGTGGACATGCTGCGCCAGGTCGGCGCCCAGGTCGACGAGCCGGAGACCGGCGGCGAGCCGAACGTCTGGCGGGTCGCCCCGTCCGCGCTGCTCGGACGTGATCTGACCGTCGAGCCCGATCTGTCGAACGCCCAGCCGTTCCTGGCCGCGGCCCTGGTCACCGGTGGCCGGGTGACGGTCCCGGACTGGCCGGCCAGGACCACCCAGCCCGGTGACGCGCTGCGGGAGATCTTCACCGAGATGGGTGGCTCCTGCGAGCTGACCGAGGCCGGTCTGACCTTCACCGGCACCGGCCGGATCCACGGCATCGACGTGGACCTGAGCGAGGTCGGCGAGCTGACGCCGGGCATCGCGGCGGTCGCGGCACTGGCCGACTCCCCGTCCACGCTGCGCGGCGTCGCGCATCTGCGGCTGCACGAGACGGACCGGCTGGCCGCGCTGACCAAGGAGATCAACGAGCTCGGCGGTGACGTCACGGAGACGGAGGACGGTCTCGTCATCCGCCCGCGCCCGCTGCACGGCGGGGTCTTCCACACGTACCACGACCACCGGATGGCGACGGCGGGCGCGATCATCGGCCTCGCGGTCGAGGGCGTGGAGATCGAGAACGTGGCGACGACGGCCAAGACCTTGCCCGACTTCCCCAGGATGTGGACCGAAATGCTCGGAGTCTGATCCATGCGGCACTACGGGAAGCGCACCGACGAGGACGACATCCGCCAGCGGCCCAACCGCAAGGGCAACCGTCCCCGCACCAGCATCCGCCCCAAGCACGAGGACGCGGTCGAGGGCATGGTCCTGACCGTGGACCGGGGCCGGCTCACCTGCCTGGTCGAGGACCGGGTGGTCCTCGCGATGAAGGCGCGCGAGCTGGGCCGCAAGGCGGCGGTCGTCGGCGACCGGGTCTCCCTCGTGGGCGATCTCTCCGGCGAGAAGGACACCCTGGCCCGGATCGTGCGGATCGGTGACCGCAGCTCCGTGCTCCGCCGTACGGCCGACGACGACGATCCGTTCGAGCGGGTGGTCGTCGCCAACGCCGACCAGCTGGCGATCGTCACCGCGCTCGCCGACCCGGAGCCCCGCCCCCGGCTGATCGACCGCTGCCTGGTCGCCGCGTACGACGGCGGGCTCTCCCCGCTCCTCGTGCTGACCAAGTCGGACCTGGCGAAGCCCGACGAGCTTCTGGAGATGTACGGCGCGCTCGGTGTGCCGTACGTGGTGACCACGCGCGACGAGTTCGTCGACGGGGTCGCCGCCGAGCGGGTGCACGAGCACCTGAAGGGGCGGACGACCGCGTTCGTCGGGCACTCGGGTGTCGGCAAGACGACGCTGGTCAACGCCCTGGTCCCGGAGGACAGGCGGCGGACCACGGGCCATGTCAACGCGGTCACCGGACGCGGCCGGCACACCACCACCTCGGCGCTCGCGCTGCCGCTGAACGACGCGGCCGGCGGCTGGGTGATCGACACGCCGGGCGTGCGGTCCTTCGGCCTCAACCACGTCGACCCGTCGCGGGTGATCCTCGCCTTCCCCGACCTCGTCCCCGGTACGGAGAACTGCCCGCGGGCCTGCAGCCACGACGAGCCGGACTGCGCCCTTGACGCGTGGGTGGCGGACGGGCACGCCGATCCGGCCCGGCTGTTCTCGCTGCGGCGGCTGCTCGCCACCCGGGAGCGACGCGAAGGCGACTGAGTCGCGCACGTTTGCGGCTCACACGTACTGGTAAGTGCATAATCGCACCAAGTGCGACGAAGCAGTCACCGACGGCGTGGGAGGCACTGACGATGGCGTGGCTGCTGGTGGTGGTCGCCGGACTCCTGGAGACGGGGTTCGCGGTCTGCCTCAAGCTCTCGCACGGATTCACCCGGCTGTGGCCCACGGTCGCCTTCGCCTGCTTCGCCCTCGGCAGCTTCGGTCTCCTGACGCTGGCGCTGCGGAAGCTGGACGTGGGCCCCGCTTACGCGGTGTGGACCGGCATCGGCGCGGCCGGGACGGCGATCTACGGAATGATCTTCCTCGGTGACGTGGTGTCCACGTTGAAGATCGTGTCGATCACGCTGGTCATCGTCGGGGTCATCGGGCTCCAGCTCTCCGGCTCCGCCCACTGACCGTCCGTCCGGCGACCCTCCGCCCCGCCGGACGGCCCGAGCACGGGCGGCCCGAGGAAGGGTGACGCGACGACGGGGGCCGGGGCGACGACGTACGAGAGCGCGAGCCGCAGGACGACCTCGCAGGAGCGCCGTACGTCCCCCTCCCCGTCACCGCGCAGGGCCGTGGCGGCCCGGTCGCGGGCGAGGCCGAGCAGGTCGGCGGGGGACGGCACGCCCGCGTCGGCGCGGCGCTGGGCGGGGACGGCGGAGGCGCGGGCTCCGGCCCGCGCGGGGCGGGGCGCGGGGAGCCGCTCGCCCCAGCAGCCGGTGAGCAGTGCCCGCAGGACGGGTCGTGTGAAGGCCTCGGAGACGGTCCACTCGGCGACGGCGGCCAGGTTCCGCCGGGGCGGGGCGGGCGAGGCGAGGACCCGGTCGACGCCCTGGAGGTAGGCGTCGGCCTCGCGCCGTACGAGCGCCCTGGCCATGCCCTCCTTGGAACCGAACTCGTTGTAGAGGGTCTGCCGGGAGACGCCCGCCGCGGCGGCCACGTCGACCATCCGGACGGCGGACCAGGGCAGCCCCGCGAGTGCCGCGTGGGCGGCGTCGAGCAGGGCCTCACGGGCAGTCGGCATCGTCGCCTCCCGGCCAGAACGGTTCTGCGCTCAGCGTTGACGGGCGAACACGCACTGTCAAGGCCTCCCGTAGGGCCACGCCTCTTCGAGGGATAGAGTTTCGACCATGGCCGACTACCACGATGATCTGCGACTCGCCCATGTCCTCGCGGACGCCGCCGACGCGGCCACGATGGACCGGTTCAAGGCCCTCGACCTGAAGGTCGAGACCAAGCCGGACATGACGCCGGTGAGCGAGGCGGACAAGGCCGCCGAGGAGCTGATCCGCACCCAGCTGCAGCGGGCGCGGCCACGCGACGCGATCCTGGGCGAGGAGTACGGCGTGGAGGGCACGGGCCCGCGCCGCTGGGTGATCGACCCGATCGACGGCACGAAGAACTACGTGCGCGGGGTGCCGGTCTGGGCGACCCTGATCGCGCTGATGGAGGCCGGCGACACCGGGTTCCAGCCGGTGGTGGGCGTCGTCTCGGCGCCGGCGCTCGGCCGCCGCTGGTGGGCGGCGAAGGGCGCGGGCGCGTTCACCGGCCGCAGCCTGTCGTCGGCGACCAGGATCCAGGTCTCGAAGGTCTCCGACCTGGGCGACGCCTCGTTCGCGTACTCCTCGCTGAGCGGCTGGGAGGAGCGCGGCCGCCTCGACGGCTTCCTCGACCTCACGCGCGCGTGCTGGCGGACGCGGGCGTACGGCGACTTCTGGCCGTACATGATGGTCGCCGAGGGCTCGGTGGACTTCTGCGCCGAGCCGGAGCTGTCGCTCTGGGACATGGCGGCGACGGCGATCGTCGTCCAGGAGGCGGGCGGCACCTTCACCGGCCTCGACGGCCGACACGGCCCGCACAGCGGCAACGCGGCGGCGTCGAACGGCCTGCTCCACGGCGAACTCCTGAGCTACCTGAACCAGGAGAGCTGAGCCGGACAGGGGCGAGGGCGCCCCACGAGGCGCACTCCGCCGGGTGTGCCTCGCGCGCCCCCTTGTCGGCCCCACGCCCCGATGCCACTCTGAGAGTCCCCCCACTTGTGAACTTGTGAATTCGTTCTCGTTGAAGGCGGGAGCGGTTCACCAAGGAGGTGGCTCCCTTCATGCTCGTCCGTGACGCCATGAGCACGGTGGTCCTCACCATCGGCCCCGCCCACACCCTCCGCCAGGCCGCCCGGCTGATGTCGGCGCGCCGCGTCGGCGCGGCCGTCGTCCACGACACCGACGCCGGCGGCTTCGGCATCCTCACCGAGCGCGACATCCTCAACTCGATCGGCGCCGACCAGAACCCCGACCACGAGACCGCGAGCTCCCACACCACCACCGACGTCGTCTTCGCCGCCCCCACCTGGACCCTGGAGGAGGCGGCCGCGGCCATGACGCACGGCGGCTTCCGCCATCTCGTCGTGCTCGACGGGCACGGACCCGTCGGCATCGTCTCCGTACGGGACATCATCCGCTGCTGGACCCCCGCGCACCGCCACGCGACGACCATGGCGAGCTGAACGCCGGAGCGGGCCGGCCCCCCGTACGGCTGTACGGAGAGACCGGCCCGCTCCTTCCCTACGGCAAGCGTCCTCAGCCGCGCAGGGCCTGGACCGCGGCCTCGAGCCGCTTGCCGAAGTCACCGTCCGCCTTGCGGAAGTTCTCGATCGCCCGCTCGGCGATGTCGTCGCGCGACACCTTCGCGATGAAGCCCGCCAGGTTCTCCACCAGGCGGCCCTTCTCGTCCTCCGCCATCAGCCGGTAGAGGTTGCCGGCCTGCACGAAGTCGTCGTCCTCGGCGTGCGAGGGGGCCGCGTGGTTGCCCGTGCCGCCGGTGACGGCGCTCGGCTGCCACAGCGGGCGGTCGGTCTGGAACGGACCGCCGAAGCTGTTCGGCTCGTAGTTCTTCGCGCCCTTGTGGCGGCCGTCGTAGAGGAAGCCGTCCCGGGAGTTGGTGCGCGCCTCGGTGGCGTGCGGGCGGTTCACCGGCAGGTGGTCGGCGTTGATGCCGACGCGGTAGCGGTGGGCGTCGCCGTAGGCGAAGAGGCGGCCCTGGAGCATCTTGTCCGGGGACGGGCCGATGCCGGGCACGAAGTGCGCCGGGCTGAAGATCGACTGCTCGACCTCGGCGAAGACGTTCTCCGGGTTGCGGTTGAGCTCCAGCCTGCCGATCTCGATCGGCGGGTAGTCCTCGTGCGGCCACACCTTGGTGAGGTCGAAGGGGTTGAAGCGGTAGGTCGCCGCGTCGGCCGCCGGCATGATCTGGACCTGCACGGTCCAGGTCGGGAAGTCGCCGCGCTCGATGGACTCGCGCAGATCGCGCTGGTGGCTGTCGGGGTCCTCGCCGGCCAGCCTGTTGGCCTCGGCCTGGGTGAGGTTCTTGATCCCCTGGTCGGTCTTGAAGTGGTACTTGACCCAGAAGACCTCGCCGGCCTCGTTGTTCCACTGGAACGTGTGCGAGCCGTAACCGTTCATGTGGCGGTACGAGGCGGGGATGCCACGGTCGCCGAAGAGCCAGGTCACCTGGTGGGTGGACTCGGGGCTGAGCCCCCAGAAGTCCCACACGTTGTCGGGCTCCTGGGAGCCCGTGTACGGGTCGCGCTTCTGGGTGTGGATGAAGTCGGGGAACTTGATGGCGTCCTTGATGAAGAACACCGGGGTGTTGTTGCCGACGAGGTCGTAGTTGCCCTCCTCGGTGTAGAACTTCAGCGCCCAGCCGCGCGGGTCGCGCACCGCGTCGGCCGCACCGAGGTTGCCCGCGACGGTGGAGAAGCGCAGGAACGTCTCGGTCTCCTTGCCGACCTCGGAGAGGAATGCCGCGCGGGTGTACCGGGTGACGTCGGCGGTCACGGTGAACGTGCCGTACGCACCGGCACCGCGCGCGTGGACCACGCGCTCCGGGATGCGCTCGCGGTTGAAGTGGGCGAGCTTCTCCAGGAGGAGCTGGTCCTGGACGAGCACCGGTCCGCCGACGCCGGCCGTCTCGCTGTTCTGGTTGTCGGCGACCGGCGCGCCGGCCTCGGTGGTGAGCGGTCCCTGCGTCGTCACGTGCGCCTCCTGTGCTGCTTGCCCTGCTCTTGTCCTGCTCGTGCCGCAAGCCCTGTCCATGGCCTGTGCTCTCGTACTCGACCCTACAATAGACAATGTCTAAGTCAAGGCCCTATCCAAAGTCACACCCGTTCGGGACCTTGGTCCCGTCGCTGTTAATCTGGTCCTTATGAGTGACCTTTTGGAACGACTGCGCGGCCGCGGCTGGCGAATGACCGCGCAGCGGCGCGTCGTGGCCGAGGTGCTCGACGGAGACCATGTGCACCTGACCGCGGACGAGGTCCACGCCCGCGCGGTGGAGCGTCTGCCCGAGATCTCCCGGGCGACCGTGTACAACACGCTGGGCGAGATGGTCACGCTCGGTGAGGTGATGGAGGTCGCCACGGACGGCCGCGCCAAGCGGTACGACCCGAACGCGCACCGCCCGCACCAGCACCTGGTCTGCGCCCGCTGCGGCGCGATCCGCGACGTCCACCCGGCCGGGAACCCGCTCGCGGACCTCCCCGACACCGAGCGCTTCGGCTTCACGATCTCCGGCGTCGAGGTCACGTACCGGGGCATCTGCCCGAGCTGCGCGTCCTCTGCCTGACCCGACGGCGTACGAAGAAGCCCCCACCTCGATGGGGGCTTCTTCGCGTCCGAGGCGCACGGGGATACGACGAAGGCCCGGATCCAGTGACTGGATCCGGGCCTTCGTTGCTACTGAGTAGCGGGGACAGGATTTGAACCTGCGACCTCTGGGTTATGAGCCCAGCGAGCTACCGAGCTGCTCCACCCCGCGTCGGTGAACCCAACCTTACGGGACCCCCTCGACCAGCGCAAATCGCTTAAGCGGTGAGCTCCTGGTGCAGCGCCTCGCTCAGCCGGGCCGCCCGCTCGGCCACCTCCGCCGGGCCCAGCTCCACAGCCCGCGCGCACCAGTGCCGCCCCTCGGTCAGCTCGCCGCGCCGGGCCGCGAGCAGTGCGAGGCGCAGCGCGGCACGGCCGTGCCCGGCGCGGGCGGCGCGGGTCCACCACAGGGCGGCCTCGCGCTCGCTGCCCTCGCGGGCCAGGAGCAGACCGAGGTTGAAGGCGCCGTTACGGCTGCCGGCCTCCGCGGCCTCCCGGTACCAGTGGGCCGCCTGCGTCTGGTCGCCGCGGCCTGCGGCCAGCATGCCCACCCGCACCTGGGCACGCCGGTGCCCCTGCTGGGCGGCGCGCTCGTACCACTCCTCGCACTCGGTCTTCTCCTCCTCGCGCGGGGCGCCGAGCGCCGGCGGGCCGGGCTCGGGGCGGCGCGCGTCGAGGACGCTCGCGAGCCGGAAGGCGGCCTCGGCACTGCCGCCGCCCGCCGCGCACCGCAGATGGCGCTCGGCGGCCTGCTCGTCGCCGTCCCGGAGGCTGGCGATGCCGACCTGGAGGGCGGCCTCGGTGTGCCCGGCGGCCGCGGCGCGCTCGTACCAGGTCAGCGCGGAGCGGTCGTCGTCGCGACCCGCGTAGAGGATGCCGAGGTTGAAGGCGGCGTCGACGCTGCCGGCCTCGGCAGCCTTGGAGAACCAGGGCTCGGCGCCGTTCGCGTCACCGGCCTGGAGCAGCAGGACGGCGAGCGCGTTGGCGGCCTCGCGGTGCCCGGCGTAGGCGGCGCGGCGGTACCACTGCTCGGCCTGCTGGTTACGGTCCTGGGCGGCACAGAGCAGCCCGAGGTTGTAGGCGCCGTTGACGTCCCCCGCGTCCATCGCGGCGCGGTACCAGCGCTCGGCGGTCTGCTGCTCGCCGCGGGCGGCGTGCAGGGCGCCGAGTGCGTTGGCGGCGTTGCCGTCGCCGTCCTGGGCGGCCCGCAGCCACCACACGGCGGCGCTCTCCTCGTCGCCCGCGTCGCGCAGCAGGAAGCCGAGGGCGCAGGCGGCCTTGGCCTCGCCCTCCTTGGCCGAGCTCAGGTACCAGCGGCCGGCCTCCTTCAGCTCGCCGCGCTTCTCCAGGATCGCGCCGAGGTGCAGCGCGGCCCGCCGGTGACCGCGCGCGGCGGCCTGCCGGAACCACTGCTCGGCCTCGTCGAGCTCCCCGTCGGGTGCCTGGGTCGCGCGCCGCTCCAGGGCGAGCGCGAGCCGGTAGGCGGCCTCGCGGTGGCCC
>NZ_JBEZNQ010000126.1:0-13334 GCF_040653315.1 Streptomyces sp. NPDC047981
GCCAGGAGGCGTTCGACGGTGGCCTCGCCACGGGACTGCTTTGCCATGGAGGGAGTATAGGTCCGGGTCAAGAACTCGAATATTTTTCTAGAAACTAACTCCAAAACCATGCTCCGCCGATCCATACTGCGGCCATGGATGATCTGTTGATGAAGGTTGTCTCCGCCGGTATCACGGGCGGACTGGTCGCTCTGGTCGGATACGCGAGCGTCGCCCGCCGCCGACGCCAGGTCGCCCGCGCCGAGGCCGCCCGGACCTCGACCGAGGACCCCACCCAGGCGCTGCTGCGGCACGCCGAGGACGCGGACCGCGAGCGGGACGCTCTGGCCGCGCAGGGCCGTCTCACCGAAGCGCTCTTCCACGCGGGCGAGGCAGTCGAGCACTGGACGGCGCTCACCCAGGCCCGCGTCGGCCGCTTCCAGGGCGAACGGCAGTCCGCGCTGCTCCGCCTCGAAGAGCTGCGCACCCGCGCCGGGTCGGCCTGAGCGCCCAGGAAGGACGTGTCATGGCCCTCGCCCAATGGACCGGCCGGAGCCGGGACCCCGCCGTCGTGTCCGCGGACGTCGCCCGCGCGCTCACCGCCGAACTCGGCCTCCCCGGCCCGCCGCCCACCCACGTCCTCGCGGGCGACAGCGAGGGCCGCCCTCGGCGCACTCCGGCGCGGCGGCCCGTCTGCGCGGGAGAGAGTGACGCCACGAGCCGCGCAGGACACGGGCGACGGGAGCGGCCTCCGACAACGGGCGCGGCGATCCACGGACTTCGCCTGTTCGCGGTGACCTGGTGACCTTGATCGCTGGTCCCCGATCGCGCACATCGGTGGCCGCCCTCCGCGTAGGGTCGCTCGTATGGATCTCCGTCTCCGCATGCGTCAGGCCCTTCCCGAAGCGATGCGCGCCCGCGACAAGCCCGCCGTGAGCGCCCTGCGTTCGACGCTCGCCGCGCTCGACAACGCCGAGGCGGTCACTCCCACCGAGGAACAGCTGCGGGGCACCGCCATCGAGGCGTCGCCCTCGGGGGTCGGCGTCACCGAGGCCGTGCGGCAGGAGCTGAGTGAGGAGACGGTGGCGGAGATGGTCCGCGCCGAGGCCGCCGAGCGCCTGGAGGCCGCCGAACAGCTGACCGCGCCCGCCCACGCCGACCGGGCCGCCCGACTGCGCGCCGAGGCCGACGTCCTGCTGCGTCTCCTGGACGGTCCGGCGACCGCCTAGTACGCCGCCGCGACGGACTGTGGACATGATCGGCCCCCGCGGCCCACGATGAGCGGATGCTCGGAACCCTCCTCGCCTTCCTCGGCGCCTGCACCCTGATCGCGGCCTCACCCGGCCCGAGCACCATGCTGATCATCCAGCAGTCGCTGCGCAGCAAGCGGGCCGGATTCCTCACCGTGCTGGGCAACGAGACCGGTGTCTTCATCTGGGGTGTCGCCGCCGCGTTCGGCCTCACGGCGCTCCTGGAGGCGTCCCGGCTCGCCTACGACGTCATGAGGATCGTCGGCGCGGTCGTGCTGATCGTCTTCGGCGTGAAGGCGCTGCTGAACGCCCGCCGGGCGGGGAACGCGGCGGTCCACGACGAGACGGCGGCGGTCCGCTCGGGGTGGCGCGCGTACCGCTCGGGCCTGCTGCTCAACCTCGCCAACCCCAAGGCGGCGGTCTTCGCGATGTCCTTCCTGCCGCAGTTCGTGCCGTCGGGCGCTCCCCATCTGGCCACCATGATCGGCCTGGCGGCCGTCTGGGCGGTGTTCGAGGTCGGCTACTACGGGCTGTACGTATGGTTCGTCGCCCGGCTGAGGAAGGTCGTCTCCCGAGCCAAGGTGCGGCAGCGCCTCGAACAGGTCTCCGGCGGTGTGCTGCTCCTTCTCGGCATCCGGATGGCCGTCGAGAGCTGACGCGCCCACCCGGCACGGCGAGGGTGACCCACGTCACACCTTTGTCCTGTCAGGAATCGGGCCGCTGTCCCGCTCAACCCGTAGAGAGCACGCACACAGAGCGCGTGCGTACCGACGGGAGCAGCTCATGAAGCACCGCATCGTCGTCCTCGGCGCCGGCTACGCCGGGGCCTACGTCGCCGGGAACCTGGCGCGTCGGCTGTCCCCCACGGACACCGAGATCACCGTGGTCAACGCCGAGCCGGACTTCGTGCAGCGGCTGCGGATGCACCAGTTCGCGGCCGGTCAGGAGGTCGAGGCCCCGAGGCTCGCCGACGTCTTCGCGGGCACGGGCATCCGGCTGCGCCTCGCCCGTGTCACGGCCGTCGACCCCGCGCGCCAGGTCGTCACCCTGACCGACCCCCAGGACGGCGGCGAACTCGGCTACGACACCCTCCTGTACGCGCTCGGCAGCCACACCGCCGACCACGGCGTCCCCGGCCTCACCGAGCACGCCTTCGACGTCGCAGGCCGCCCCTCGGCGCTGCGCCTGCGCGAGCGCCTCGACCACCTGGACCGGTCCGACACGGCCGCCGGTCGGAGCGTCGTGGTCGTCGGCGACGGGCTGACCGGCATCGAGACCGCCACCGAGATCGCCGAGTCCCGGCCCGGCCTGTCGGTGACCCTGATCGCCCGCGGCGAGCTGGGCGCCGCGCTCTCCGACGGCGCCCGTGACCACCTGCGCCGCGCGTGCGACCGACTCGGCATCACCGTCCGGGAACACACCACCGTGGAGGCGGTCGAAGCGACGCGCGTCCGCTGCGCCGACGGCACCAGCGTGCTGTCCGACGCCACGGTGTGGACCGCCGGGTTCGCGGTCCACCCGATCGCCGCCGCGAGCGGCCTCGACGTCACGGAGAGCGGCCGGATCGTCGTCGACCGCACCATGCGGTCGGTCTCGCACCCGAACGTCTACGCCGCGGGTGACAGCGTCCACGTCATCGGCGACAACGGCCGCCCCCTGCCGATGTCCTGCGCCTCGGCCGGCTACACCGGCCGGCAGGCCATGCTGGCGATCGTGGGGCGCCTGACCGGGCGCGAGATCCCGAACGTCAAGCTGGAGTACGTGGGCAACCACATCAGCCTCGGCCGGCGCGACGGCATCATGCAGTTCGTCGACGAGGAGGCGCGGGCGAAGCCGAAGCACTTCAGTGGCCGCAAGGCCGCCCGGTTCAAGGCCGCGATCCTCGCGATGTCGCTCTGGACCACCGAGCACCCGACCTTCGGCCTGCCCACGCGCACGCACCGGCTCACCGCCGCGGCGACGCAAGCGCCTCCACACGCGCCGGCGGACGCATCCACGGCCGCGTCGGCGGACGTTCCCGCCCGAACGGCAGCCGCGTAGGTGCACATGATCACTAGGGTGGCCTCCATGGACTCCCCGGGCTCCACCCCGTCCGACCCGTTCGACACCAGCACGTTCGAGGCCGGCCGGAACCGGCTGGCCTCGCTGGCGTACCGACTGCTCGGCTCCGCCGCCGACGCCGAGGACGCCGTGCAGGACGCCTTCCTGCACTGGCAGGCGGCGGACCGGCAGCGGATCGTCGTGCCCGAGGCCTGGCTGACCAAGGTCGTCACCAACCTGTGCCTCGACCGGCTCCGCTCGGCGCAGGCCCGCCGCGAACGCGCCGCCGGCGACTGGCTGCCCGAACCGCTCCTGCAGGGCGACCCGATGCTCGGCCCCGCCGACACCTTCGAGCAGCGCGAATCGGTCTCCCTGGCCGTACTGACCCTCATGGAGCGGCTCTCGCCTGTCGAGCGGGCCGTCTACGTCCTGCGCGAGGCGTTCTCGTACAGCCACGGCGAGATCGCCGAGATCCTCGACATCACCGAGTCCGCGAGCCAGCAGCACCTCCACCGGGCCCGGAACCGGGTCACCACCACCACGCGCCGTCGCCCCGGTATCGGCGAGGTCGACCGGGCGGCCGCCCGCCGGATCGTCGAGGAGTTCCTCGCCGCCGCCACCTCGGGCCGCACCGACCAACTGGTGGCGCTGCTCACCGACGACGCGACCGCGGTCTCCGACGGCGCGGGCGGCATGGCCACGAAGCTGCTGCGGTACGACACCCCGGAGCGCATCGCCGCCCTGGCCCGGGCCGGCTTCAAGTCGACCCCCGCGAAGCACCGCCTGGTCGGCGGGCGACCCGCCATGCACTTCGCCCTGGTCAACGGCTCCCCCGCCCTCCTCGCCGTGCTCCCCGACCAGGACGGCGACCGGGTCGTCGGCTCGGTGACCTTCGACCTCGTCGACGGCCGGATCGCGACGGTACGCGGCATCGCCGCCCCGGCCCGTCTCGCCCGCCTCACCGAGGCCTGGCGCCGGCGCGAGGAGGACACACCCCTCATGGCCGAGTGGTGACACCGGCCCTACGGTGAGGACATGACTCACGACCTCACACGGTTACACCACGTCGGGCACGTCGTCAGCGACATGGCACAGGCCATGGCGCTCTACCGGAGGCTCGGATTTCGCCTTCCTCCGCCCAGCGTCCCGGCGTTGGCCCCCCGTGCGGGCGCCGCGCCGGAGCCGCTCGGGGCGGCGAACACGCACGCCGACCTCTCCCGGAGCTTCGTCGAGTTGGTGACCCCGGTGCAGCCAGGGAGCATGGCGGGCCTGCCCCCTGACGCGCGGGTCGTTCCGCTCCAGGCGCCTGTGGAGAAGCTTCCCCTGATGCTCTCGCGGATCGAGGCGACCAGCGCTCAGCTTGCCGGATGGCGTGATCGCTTCGAAGGGCTCCACATCCTGATGTTCTCCTCGCCGGACGTGGACGGCGCGGCGAAGCGGCTCACCGCTGCCGGCGTCGGACACGGCGGGGTGAACACCGTCGGCCGACCGGTCGAGACGCCCGACGGCGTGCGCACGGAGCCTGTCCGCTACCTGGAGATCGATGGTGCGCCGGAAGGCCGGGTAGGCGTCGTCGCCGACGTGGACCCGGAGTTCCAGCACACCCGTCACCTCGACCACCCCAACGGCGCCCAGGACCTCGTCGAGGCGGTCCTGTGCGTTCCTGACGGACAACTCCCTCTGGTCCGCGAGCGGTACGAGCGATATCTGGGCCGGCCGCTCTCCGCAGGGGGGCCGGTCACCCTCCTGACCGAGTCCGACCTCTCGGATCTGCTGCCGGGCGAGGACCCGCCCGCGCTCCCGGCGCTTGTCGCCTGCACCGTCACGGTCCCCGACATCGCCCGAGTGCGCGCGCTGCTCGCGGAGAGTCGGTTGCCCGTACGCGAGACGGCCCGTGGGGAACTCTTCGTCCCGGCCGAAGCGGCCCTGGGAGCAGCTCTGATCTTCCGGGAGGCCTGACAGGGGCGGGGGAGCCCGGAGCCGCGTGGTTCCACGCCATCAGCAGTGGTGACTTGGTCACTCGCCGGACGGCAGCGGGCCAAGGGCCATAGGATCACCGCGCGTTCAGGGGAGATCCGAGGGGGAGAACCGGAATGAGGCCGCTCGACGCGTCCATGCCGAAGGAGGCCGGGCCGTACCGTCTGCTGACCGAACTCGGCAGCGGCGGCATGGGCCGCGTCTTCCTCGGCGCGGCTCCCGACGGCCGCCTCGCGGCGGTGAAGCAGGTGCACCAGCGGTTCGCCGCCGAGGACGGCTTCCGGAGCCGTTTCCGCCGCGAGGTCACCGCCTCCCGCAAGGTCTCGGGCGCGTACACGGCCGCCGTCATGGACGCGGACGCCGACGCCGAGCTCCCATGGCTCGCCTCGGTGTTCGTGGCCGGCCCTTCGCTGGGTGCGGCCGTGAAGTCCACCGGCCCGCTGCCGACCGAGACGGTACGCCGCCTGGCACTGGGCCTGGTGACGGCCCTGGACGAGATCCACCGCGTGGGCCTCATCCACCGCGACCTGAAGCCCGAGAACATCCTGCTCGCCGAGGACGGCGTCCGCGTCATCGACTTCGGTATCGCACGGGCCGCCGAGCCGGAGGGGTCGACCGCGCTGACGCAGACGGGCTGGGCGATCGGCTCGCCCCCGTTCATGTCGCCCGAGCAGGCGGAGAGCAAGGAACTCACCCCGGCGAGCGACGTCTTCTCCCTCGGCTCGGTCCTCGCCCTGGCGGCGACGGGCCGCGCGCCGTTCGCCGCCGCGTCGATGTTCCTGACGCTCCACAACGTCGTCCACACCGAGCCCGACCTCGACGACGTGCCGGATGATCTACGTCCCATCGTTGCCCGCTGCCTCACGAAGGACCCGGCCCCACGACCTGCCCTGGCGGAGCTACGGGACCTGCTGGGCCCGGTGCGGCCCGCGACCAGGCCGTGGCCGCCCGCCGTCCACGGGCTGATCGCCGACCAGAAGGACCGTCTGGACGAGCTGCTGAGCGAGGGCGCCGAGGGTGACAGTGCCCGGCGCACATCCGCCGCGTCGCCTCAGTCCGAACCAGATCTCGAACCAGATCTCGAACCAGAATCAGATCCCGAACCCGAGCCACGGCCCGAGACCGAACCGGTGCGCCTTGACGGCATCGACCAAGACGCCGAGACCGTCACGGCGGCAGCCGCACCGCCGCCCCCGACGCCCACGCCACGCCCGCGCAGGCGCGGCAAGGTGGTCGCCCTCGCCACGGTCGGCGCGGTCGCCCTGGCAGGGACGGGATTCGGTGCGTACCTGCTGCTGCGCAACACGAGTACCGGCGAGCCCGACAAGTACGCCAGCACACCGCTCTGCGCGGACGCCGCCCCGTCGCTCCCCCTCCCCGAACGCCTGACCAGCCAGGACGCCAACGGGAGGTCAGGCTCTTTTGATGTAAGCCGCTGCGAGTGGCACGACGGGGACGACCCCGCCATCAACTGGGCCGCCCGCCCACACGCCATCGTCCAATGGACCGTGCAGCGCACGGAGGAAGGGGGCGAGAACGGCACAGTCCTCCAGGACGAGAAGTTCGACCGGGACGCCGGACCACCTGCCCGCCCGGACACGACCGTCGACTTCGCCGACGAGGCATCGTGGGACCAACCCAACGACAGGATGAACTGCTCGCTGAACGTCCGCGACGGCAACCTCGTGCTGTGGGTCGCGCTCGACGGGAACCGTCACCCCGTATCCACGTGCGAATCGGAAGCCCGGAGGATCGCCGAAGCCGCCGTGTCAGCGACGCCCAGCTGACCCCTTCACCCCGTCCACGAACGCCGCCCACGCGGGGGCGGGGAAGAGAAGGGCGGGGCCAGTGGGGTTCTTGCTGTCCCGGACGGGGACGTGGGTGGGGCGGGCGGCGTCGTTGACTTCGAGGCAGGCCCCGCTCTCGCCTCCGCTGTACGAGGACTTGCGCCACGCGGGGAGGACCGAGGCGTCAGGGATGCTGGTGTTTCCGTGCCGCATGCTCGTATTCCTCCGCTACAGACCTGATCAGTGTCAGCGACTCGCGATGGGAGAGCGCGTCGCCCAGAGCGTGATCGTAGTCCAGCTGACATGCCCGAACCATGGCTGGTTCTTCCCACACGCGACCGGTGTTGAGGCCCTCGACATAGGCGATCGGCGGCTGATCCTCGAACCACATCAGGGACACCAAACCCTCAAGCAGCGTGTGATAGCCGGAGCTGAACGGCAGGACGTGCACCCGGATACGGCGGTTCTCCCCGAGGCGGACGATGTGCCGGAGCGCCTCGCACATCACCGCCGGACCGCCGATTTCACGGCGCAAGACAGCCTCGTCCAGTATCGCCCAGACCGTCGGCGAGCCGAAGTTGTCGAGGATCCGCGCTCGCTCGATGCGTGTGACGACGAGTTGGTCACGCTCCTCGTCGCTCTTGCGTGCGGACCCGGAACTCAGCACGTCCTCGGCGTACGCCCTGGTCTGGAGGATGCCCGGAATCAGCGTCTGCGCGTACACCCGGATCGTCGTCGCCTGGCCCTCGAACTCCAGCGCCTCCGCGAAGTGCTCCGCCACCTTCTTGCCGTCCAGCACCGGCAGGAAGCGCTCGAAGAAGTCGTCCCCCGGGTTCAGCGCGCGGTCCAGGCGGCGGGCGTCCTCGATGCCTGGGCGGCGGCGGCCGGCTTCCATGTGGGCCAGGTGGGTGCGCGAGATGATCGTCCGCTCGCTCAGCTGCTCCTGCGTGAGCCCCGCCGCTTCTCTTCGGCGTTTCAGCTCTTCACCGTATTTTCGACGCGACACCGGATTGTCCTCGATCGCCATCGCCAACTCCCCGACGTGCTGCTCGCGTTGTCACGTGCAAACCCCTGTCGAGCGTAACGTGATCCACGCCACTGTGTGACCGGAACAACACACAGAGCGAAAGGGCTCGCGAGCAATGCAAACCCCCCACGGTCCCGGCGCCTTCGTCGCGCACACCGGAACCGACGTGTACGGCCCCGGCAAGGTCATCGGGGTCGACGGAGTGCACCGGCGCGTGCGGTTCGTGCACTTCGTGGCGACGATCCGCGCCCACGACCTCCGCGCCGCCTCGCCGCGCGAGACGCGGGAGATCCAGGAGTGGCTGCGGGCGAAGCGGCAGCGGTACGGCGGCGAGTGGTGATGCGGCTGCGCGTCTCCCGGGACGGCGGGCGGACCTGGTCCGAGGTCAGCACGTACGCGCCCCTTCGGGAACACGTGCCGGTCGAACCGATTCTGCGCTTCCCGCCCTGCCGTTGCCCCCGCTGCTCCGTCACAGCAGGCGACCGTACGGTCACTCATCCTGCTGTACGGTGAGCACAAAAGCGGCCCCCGAGCTGGTTGCAGCCAGCGCCGAGGGCCTTCACTTCGAGTGTCACGAGAGGCACCCGGAATGCTTCGTCATGCTATCTCTCCGGCTCGGCGGTTCAGTCAGATCCCGCACGAGATCCTCCGGCACCGCGACCTCAATGCCGACGCCGTACGGCTGCTCTGCTGGCAGCTCTCGCTCCCCGACGGCGTCAACGAGGCGCTCTCCAAGACCGCCGAACGGGCGGGCATCCGTAAGGTCGCCTTCCTTCGCGCCAAGGGGCAGTTGAAGCTCGCCGGCTACGTCCACGAGTGGCGCGAGCAGGGGCCCGGCGGGCGGTGGGCCACGCGTCAGCTCGTCTCCAACGTGCCGCTCAGCGCCGCCGAGGCGGCCTCCCTGCGGTCCCGCCCACCGGTCGACTCCGCACCGGCGGACACCCGTCCGGCCGCCGGTGAGCCGACCGGTCGGGCCGTCGGCCGTCATCCAGAGAAAACCCCCGAAGGGAACACCTCCACCCCTCCCCCGCCCGAGGCGCCCGAGGCACATCGGCTCGTCGACGAGTTGACCGCCCTCGACCCCCGGTTGCGCGTCCCGCGCGCGATGGTCCCGGAGTTGGCGGGCCTCGCGGCCCGCTGGCTGGAGGCAGGGCATCTGGCCGATGCCGTACAGGAGTCCATCGCCCGCTGCCTGCCCGGCCGGGGCAGTCCCATCCACCGGCCGGGCGGGCTGCTGCGGTACATCCTCCGCGAGGTGCCCCCGGTCGCCCCGCCGCCTCCACCGCTTCCGGCGCCCCGGGTCACCGGCCTGCGCGAATGCGAGAGCGGGCGGCATGGACAGGCGTACCTGTTCCGGCCCTTGGCGGACGAGGACCGATGCCCGACGTGCCACCCGGCCTCCCCCACCGGTCCTCGTTCACCCGCGCCCGCACCGAGCGGGCCCGCTCTCGCCCGCGCGGCCCTGCGGAAGCGCCTCTAGGCCGCCGGTGTCTTGTCAAGAGCGCGCTCGTCGAGGTGGGCGAAGACGACGAGGTTCTCGGTGTAGTCCCTGGCCGTGCGGTCGTAGGCGCCGGCGCAGGTGATCAGGCGGACGAGCGCGGCGGGTGTGTCGGCGTAGACGCGCTCGTCGGGGAAGTCGTCCTTGCTGAAGCTCTCCACCGAGTCGACCACGAAGACGGCGGTCGTACCGTCGGCGCGCCTGACTTCGAACTGGTCCCTGGGGACGAGTTCGGAGAGCCGTGCGAAGACGGCCGGGGAGGTCGCGGTGTCGAGGTGTCCTGCGATGACCGCGGTGCCCCGTTCACCCGGTGAGATTCCGTCGGTCTGCCAGCCGACCAGGTTCGTATCGTCCGCGGGCGGAGGGTCGAGTGCGCCGGAGGGGCCGATCGCGAGCCCGGTGAACGGGGCGTTGACCCCGATCTTGGGGATCGTCAGGCGGGTCGGGGCCGACCGCGGCATCGTCGGATGCGTCGGCCGAGCCGGTCGGTGGTCCCGGGGTGAGAGAGTGGGGGTGGCCGCGGACGCGGGCTTTCCCGGCTTGGCTCCGGCGGAGTCGGCGGGGGGATTCCCGCCCGATCCGGGCAGGCCAGGGCCGAAGAGGAGCACGAGCGAGGAGAGCAGGAGGGTCCAGAAGGCGGTGGCGATCACCCATCGCCGGATGCGCCGGGGGCGGGGCGTACCCGGGGAGGAGTCTGGCCGGTTCGACACCGGGTGCACCTTTCGACAGTGTGGCGGCTGGCCGGATGGGGCGACGAAACCTGACGCGGGACCACCTGGGGCAGGTGCTCCCGCGTCAGTGACAACTCAGGCAGCGGTGCCGACTGCCTTCTTACGGCGGTAGAGGGCGTACGCCGCCAGACCGCCCGCGAGCACGAGACCGCCGGTCATGCTCGTACCGCTGCTCGCGAGACCGCCGCCGCCGGTGTGCATGCCGCCCTTCGGCTTGTCGTGGCTCCAGCCGTTCTCCTTGCCCTTGTCCTTCCACTCCTTGTCCTTGTCCTTGGACCAGTCGTCGGCGTTGACGAGGGAGAGGGCGCCGGAGCCCGTGTGCATGCCGCCCTTCGGCTTGTCGTGGCTCCAGCCGTTCTCCTTGCCCTTGTCCTTCCACTCCTTGTCCTTGTCCTTGGACCAGTCGTCGGCGTTGACGAGGGAGAGGGCGCCGGAGCCCGTGTGCATGCCGCCCTTCGGCTTGTCGTGGCTCCAGCCGTTCTCCTTGCCCTTGTCCTTCCACTCCTTGTCCTTGTCCTTGGACCAGTCGTCGGCGTTGACGAGGGAGAGGGCGCCGGAGCCGGTGTGCATGCCACCCTTCGGCTTGTCGTGGCTCCAGCCGTTCTCCTTGCCCTTGTCCTTCCACTCCTTGTCCTTGTCCTTGGACCAGTCGTCGGCGTTGACGAGGGAGAGGGCGCCGGAGCCGGTGTGCATGCCACCCTTCGGCTTGTCGTGGCTCCAGCCGTTCTCCTTGCCCTTGTCCTTCCACTCCTTGTCCTTGTCCTTGGACCAGTCGTCGGCGTTGACGAGGGAGAGGGCGCCGGAGCCGGTGTGCATGCCACCCTTCGGCTTGTCGTGGTCCTTCTTGTGGTGGTCCTTCTTGTCCTTGTCCCAGTGGTCTTCGCCGGTCAGCGACAGAGCACCGGAGCCGGTGTGCATGCCGCCCTTCGGCTTGTCGTGCTTCTGGCTGTGGGAGGAGTCGTCCTTGTCCCAGTCACCCGTGGTGGTCGCGTGGGCCCCGGGTGCGGCGAGGGCCAGCGCGCCGGCGGCGGCAGTGGCTGCGAACAGAATGCGGGCAGAGCGCATCGGTGTCTCTTCCTTCCGTCGACCGCGACGGCTGACTGGGCGTCGGCTTCTCGACCGGGTCGACATGTTCCACCGTCAGCTCCCGCCTGCCTGCCCACCACTTGAGATAGTGCATCCGTGATGGGCGGCCAGGACACGGCCCCTCCAGATGACGATGGGTCAGCGCTGGTCGAGGGGGAGGGCGACGTCGACGACCTGGTGGGCGGCGGGGAAGGCGCCGACGAGGGTGGCGCGTCCCGTGAGTGCATCGACCTTGTAGAAGCGCTGCTTGCCGCTGGTGGTCAGGGCGGCGAAGCCGTGGTTGGAGCCGTGGGAGGCCTTGTAGTAGATGTCGAATCCTGCGGACGGGCCGGCGTCCACTCCGAGGGTGCCGGTGGGAGCGAGGGTGCCCGCGTTGGCCGGCGACTGCAGGGAGACGCGGTCGTTTGCGGTGTCGATGTCGAAGAGGGTGGTCGCGGTGGCCGCGTTGAGGTCGTTGTTGGTGTAGGCGGCACCGGTGACCCCGAGAGCGGTGGAGGGCGGCATCGTGGGGTTGGTCAGGGCCCCGTCCGCGGTGGTGGTCCCCGGTGCGGCCGGGTCGTCGATGTTGTGGCGCAGGTTCTGACCCGTGTCGGAGACGACGCGCAGTCGGTTGGCGGCGGGGTTGAAGTCGACGCCGAAGTGGCGCCCCTGCAGGCCCACGGTCAGCTGCGAGACCTTGACGGCCTTGGCGTCGCTGTCGACCGTGTAGACGCCGCCCCGGTCGCCGACGCCGTAGAGCTTGCCGTTCTGGACGCGGAAGTCGATGCCGACGAGCTTGTTGTCCCCGGTCAGGCCCTGGATCCGGCCGAAGGACCAGGTGTCGGTCGGGTCGGCGGTCTCGAAGCCGACGAGGCGCTGGTCGGAGGTGAGGCCTACGCTGACCAGTCCGGAGTGCCGCGCGTGACGGGACGCGAACGTGTCCGCACCCTCCGAGTCCGCCGAAGCCAGACCGGGGGCCAGGACGGAGCCGCACACGGCGAGGGCAGCGACAGCGACAGCGACAGGACGACTACGCACGAGGGTTCTCCGATCGGTTCATGGCCCGCGCTCGGCGTGAGGCGAGTCCACCGACCCTTCGGAGCCGGCCCTCGGTCCAGACGGGCCGAAAGAGCACAAACACCCATCTAAACCACAAAAGTCCTACTACCCCGCCCCACTCGGGCCAACGGATCCGGAACCTCTCGTACCAACAGCCGGCACCGGGCGACGGCCCGGCCTGGACCGTTCGGAGCAGTCCGGATGCGGGCCGGGAGGTCCGGCCGAACCCTTTCACCATGTCGCATCAGCAGTCCCAGCCCGGCTGGGGTCAGCCGCATCCGGGTGGTGGAGGCGAGCCTCCTCGCCGTACGCGCAGCACGGGAAAGATCATCGGGTTCTCGTGCCTGGGCCTGATCGCCGTGGCCGTCGCGCTGGTCGCCGCCGTCACGCTGACCGTCGGGGAGGACGAGCCGGAGCGCAGGACCCCGACGAGTCCGGCCACACCGCAGGAGGAGAACGGGCCCCGGGGCGACGTGCGGATCACCTCGTGCGAGGTGGACTCGGTGACGAAGTGGCCGAGCGCGGAGCTGCTGATCACCAACCGGTCCAGCAAAGCCAGCACCTACACGGTCCAGGTCGAGTTCGTCGACGCCGCGAACACGCGCCTGAGCGAGGCGTACGCGACGACCAACGACGTCGCGCCCGGCCAGCAGTCGAAGGTGACGGCCCAGTCGCTCGACCAGGTCACGGTCGAGATCAGCTGCCGGATCACGGACGTCACCCGCTTCGCCTCCCGCTGAGCGCATGGCGGTGGCGGTCAGCGGGAGGGGGCACCGGCCGGCCCGGCCTGATTCGAACGAAAGGCCCTAGGGCCTGTCCGGTGGATCAGGGCCGGACAGGCCGCGGCGTCTGGTGCGGTGCATCGCAAGGCGCCGGAGCGTCTCGATAGCGGAGCTATCGGGGCGTTTCGGCAACGCGGCG
>NZ_JBEZNQ010000127.1:0-12965 GCF_040653315.1 Streptomyces sp. NPDC047981
GCTCCCGCACCCCCGCCCCGCGCGCTCACCGAGGCCGCGCCGCCCGGCACCGGCTGGGAGGCCGTCGTCCGGGCCAGGGACGCGGGCCAGCCGCGCGCCGGGGCCTATCTGGACGCGTACTTCAGCACCCGGGAGGCCGTGCGCGGCGACCGGGCCGGTGGCGTGGACGCGGGTGTGGAGTGCGGGATCGGGCTGCACGAGGGCCGGGCGGTCGCGTACGCGGCGCAGGACGGTTCCGCGACCCGGCCCGCGGGGTTCAGGACCGCCGCCCGGCTGATCCGGCTCGCGGACCGGCTCGGGATCCCCGTGCTCACCCTGATCGACACCCCGGGCGCCGCCAACGACGCCGAGGCGGAGCGGGCCGGGGCGGGCCCGGCCATCGCGGAGGCGTTCACCGCGGTCGCCGAGGCGCGGGTCCCGGTGACCTCGCTCCTGGTCGGCGAGGGCGGTTCGGGCGGGGCGCTGGCGCTGGCCGCGCCGGACGCCACCTGGACCACGCCCGACGGCTACTTCTCCGTCATCGCGCCCGAACTCGCCTCGGCCATCCTCAAGCGCTCCCCCGACCAGGCCCCGGTCACCGCCGACCAGCTCCGGCTGCGCCCGCAGGACCTGGTGGACCTGGGCGTGGTGCGCGGCATCGTCGGGCGGGACGAGGAACGGCCCGAGGCCCCCTCGGAGTGAGGGGGCCTCGGGCCGCGAATCCGGGCAGGGCCCTGGGCCGGACGAGAGGCCCTGGGTCCGTCGCCCGCGCAGAAGCTGACATTGCCCGGCACGGCGGGAGGCCGTGCCGGGCATCGATGTCCGGCTTTCCGGACGGTGGGGTTACTTCACGCCGAGCGCGCGGATGATCTCCTGCTTCACCGCGCCGCCCCGGTCGTCCGACGCGCCCGCCCGGAGCGAGACGTACGCGGCGCCGCGCGGCACCCGCAGCTCACCGGTCCAGGACGTGCCGTGCCAGGACTTCCGAAGCGTGACCTTCTGCCACGTCCTGCCGTCGTCGTAGCTGACGTCCAGCGTGCCGCCGCCGATCCGGCCGGTGCCGGTCGTCGCGCCCTCGACGTACTCGGCCGAGATCCCGACCTCCACCCGGCCGCCGCCCCTGACATCGCCGTTGAGGTCGGTGTCGACGTCGAAGCCGAGGTTGATCAGCGGGAGGAAGGTCGAGCGGTCGGCGGGGGTCTCCTTGGAGCGGAAGGTCCACTCGGCGTGGCCCTTGGTGGAGAGCCGCCAGCGCGCCGGGTCCAGGGTGGTGTCGGTGACGACCTTGTAGGTCGCCTCCTCCGCCGGTGCGTCCCAGGCGTAGGCGCCGGAGCTCATCCTGCGGTCGACCCGCGTCCCGTTGACGTACACCTCGGTGAACTGGGTCATCGAGTCGTCGCCCCACACGTTGCCGAAGCCGGTGTGGTCCGGGCCCGAGTCGCCCCAGCCGGGGGTGTTGAACTGCAGGTTGTTGCCGGAGCGCTGCTGGCCCCAGCCGAGGCCGGTGCCGAGCCAGGGGTGCCAGACCGGCTTGAACCACTCGCGGTGCGTGGTGGAGTCGCCCCGGTAGGAGAGGGTGCCGGCGCGCTGTTCGAGGGAGTCGCCCAGGTCGACCGACTCGTGCCAGCCCTGGCCGCGCCCGGTGGAGACGTACTCGGTGCGCTCGGCCGGGAAGGCGATGTGCTCCTTGAAGCCGAAGCCGATGGGGAAGGTGTCGGTGATCGAGTAGCGGAACTCGCCGCCTGCCTCCTTGCGGCCGGTGGGCATGTGGAACGTGGAGCGGACGGTGGCGAGTTCGTCCTCTTCGGGCCGGAAGACGAGGTCGGACGGGATCGCGCCGGGGTGCCCCTCGGAGAGGTCGTAGACGTACGGGGTGAAGCGCGTGCCGGTCAGCTCGACCGTCCTCTTGCGCGCGGCGGTCTCGGCGAGCCGCGCTCCGTCGGCCGCGTTGACGGTCGCGACCGCCAGCGGCCTGGTCTCGTACGCCTCCGTGCCGAACCAGGTGTTGAGCCGGCCGGGAGCGTCGTCGGTGACGAAGAGGAAGGCGGCGCCCGCGTCCTGGGCGAGCTGCGCGACGGCGGCCGGGGTGAGCGCCCCGGCGCGGACCAGGACGGCCTTGCCCTTCACGTCCTTGCCGGCGTACTCGGCGGCCGTGCCGGTGCCGACGTCGACGAGCCCGAGCCGCCTGGTGCCCTCCAGCATGGTCGTGCCCGGCTGGACGGTGGCGCCGGAGAGCCGGCGGCCGTCGGCGCTCGCCTCCAGGAGCGGCTTGCCCAGGCGCCAGACGGTCCGGTACTCGAAGGTGCCGGTGGCGGGCTTGCGGGTGGGGGCGGCGAAGATCGAGTCGTACTTCACCGGCAGCTGGACTGCCCCGCCGTAGGAGGCGCCGTTCGCCTCCCGGTCGAACTCCATCAGGAGCTGACGGGTCTCGGTCCGCTGCTCGACCTCGGCGCGGATCTCCTTCAGCTGCCGTCCGTCGAGGGTGATCGCGCGGTCGCGGTCGAGGACGATCTCCGGGTCGGTCAGGAAGCCGAGGCCGAGGGAGTCCTTGCCCTGGGAGCCGCGGACGTCGAGGAAGGAGGAGACGGTGTACGTGCCGGGCCTCAGGCGCAGTTCGAGTGTGCCGGACTCGCCGACGGCGGCCGGGAACGGGTCCTCGCCCGCGGCGAGGCGCTGCACGCCGAGGTGGGCCGGGGTCGGGGCGCCGTCACGGTCCTTGACGTGGACGGTGAGGGTGTAGCGCTCCTCCTCCTTCACCAGGCCGAGCGCGGTGTGCGCGACGGGGGCGCCGGCGGCGGAGGCGACGATCCGGCCGGAGGTCTTGCCGACCGGGGCCTTGGCTCCGTCGCCGGTGACCGTGGTCGACGCGGTGCCGTGGGCGGGGACGGTGAGCGTGCTGTCGGCGAGGGTCGCGGCGCCGTCGGGCATCCCCTCGACGGCGAGGTCCAGCTCGACCGCCGCGTCGGAGTGGTTGGTGTACGTGACGGTCTTCACGACCGGCTTGTTCGCCTCGTACGGCCACGAGAAGAAGCCGAGGTCGGCGGAGCCGGTGGCGGTGACGTCCGCGGTGATCGCGGCGGCCACGTCGACCCGGCCCGCGCCGAGCGCGTACGCGGAGTCGGCGAGCGTCTTCGACGAGGACATCAGGGCGTCCTTGAGCTGCGCGCCGGTCCAGTCGGGGTGCTGCTCGGCGAGGAGCGCGGCGACACCGGCGACGTGCGGGGTCGCCATCGACGTACCGCTCATCGCGGTGTAGAGGCCGGAGCCGGAAACCAGCTGGGAGCGGGCGGCGAGGATGTCGACGCCGGGCGCGGAGAGGTCGGGCTTGAGTGCCTGGTCGCCGAAGCGCGGTCCCTGGCTGGTGAAGTACGCGGGCTGGTCGGTGGAGTCGACGGCGCCGATGGTCAGCGCGGAGTCGGCGGCGCCTGGCGAGCCTATGGAGCCGGGGGCGCCGCTGTTGCCCGCGGCGATGACGAAGAGCGCGCCGGTCTCGGCCGACAGGGCGTCGACGGCCAGGGCCATCGGGTCGGTGCCGTCGCTGGGCTCGCGCGAACCGAGGCTCATCGAGACGATCTTGGCGTCGATGTCCTTGGCGGCCCACTCCATGCCGGCGATGATCTCGGAGTCGCTGCCGTAGCCCTCGTCGCTGAGGACCTTGCCGACGGCGAGGGTCGCGCCGGGCGCGACGCCCTTCTCCGCGTTGGCCTCCGAACCGGCCCCGCTGCCGCCGACGGTGGAGGCGACGTGCGTGCCGTGGCCGTTGCGGTCGGCGACCTCCTCGCCCGCGATGAACGACTTGGACTCGCTCACCCGGTCCTTGAGGTCGGGGTGGCCGAGGTCGGCGCCGGTGTCGAGGACGGCGACCTTCACGCCCTTGCCGGTGAGCCCGGCCTCCCAGGCCTTGGGGGTGCCGATCTGGGCGTTCGACTCGGCCATGGCGGCCTCGACCCGGCCGTCCAGCCAGACCTTGCCGGCGCCGCCCGCCGCCCGGGGGGCGGTCGAGGTGAACGAGCGCCAGAACGCGGCCGGGTCGGTCGCCTCCACCGCCGCGCCGCCGATGCTCGGCAGGGCGCGGACGGTCTCGGTGCCGCGCGGCGCGGCGGCGCGGGCGCCCTTGCCGTGGGTGACGATCAGCGGGAGTTCGTCGGTGATGCCCTGCTCGATGAGGCCGCTGACGTCGAAGAGCCGCTCGTCCAGGACGCCCGAGTCCAGGTAGGGGCGGGCCTCGTCGGGCACGACGGTGACCCGGCCGTTCGCGATCTCGCTGCGTACGGCTCCGGTGGCGCCCTTCGCCCGGTCGACGGTGACGGCCTTCTTCCCGCCGCCGAGTTCGGTGACGGTGACCCGGTCGCCGGTGACGAGCGTGACGGTGGCGCTCCGCGCTGCGGCGTTCGTGAACGTGTCGGGTACGGCGGGCGCGGTGGCCGGCCCGGCGGCGGCGGTCTGCCCCGCGGCGAGCAGCACCAGGGAGATGCCGGCGGCGAGCAGCCCGGCCCTTCCTCCTGCGGAAGGTCTGATCATCGACGTGACTCCTCGACACCCGGGGGAAGGGGTGGCTCCGGGTACCGCGAGGAGTCTGTTCCGGTGGACGGCCGTTGAACACGGCGTGGACTGGCGGCTATGTGCCGTGGCGGCCAACCGCCAGGTCAGGCGGTCGGGTTGAGCGCGTCGTAACGGCGGAAACCCCGCCCGTACAGGGCAAGTGCCCCGATCGCGAGCACACAGGCGATACCGCCCCCGGTGATGGCGACGGCCGGGGAGGTCAGATCGGCGACGGAGCCGGCGAGGAAGTCGCCGAGCCGGGGACCGCCCGCGACGACGACGATGAAGACGCCCTGGAGCCGGCCGCGCATCTCGTCGGGGGCGGCGACCTGCATCATCGTGTTGCGGAAGATCATGGAGACGGTGTCGGAGTACCCGGCGAGCGCCAGCAGGACAAGACCGAGCCAGAGTTCGCGGGTGAGCCCGAAGACGGCGATGGCGGTGCCCCAGCAGGCGACGGCGAGCAGGATCGCCTGGCCGTGGTGGCGGATGCGGCCCTGCCAGCCGCTGAGGACCCCGCCGAGGAGCGCCCCCGCGGCGGGCGCGGCGGCGAGCAGGCCGGTGGTGGTGGCGTCGCCGTCGTACCAGAGGACGGCGACGACGGGGAACAGGGCGCGGGGGTGGGCGAGGATCATCGCGCAGAAGTCCGAGAAGAACGTCATGCGCAGATTGGGCCGGGTGGCGAGGAAGCGCAGCCCGTCGAGGACGGACGCCCTCCCCCAACCTCCGGCCGGGGGTGCCCCCATCGCACCGGTCCGTTCGGGGAGCATGGAGGGCAGCCGCCACATCGCGTAGAGCGCGGCGGAGAAGGCGAAGGCGTCGATGAGGTAGGCGGTCTGGAAGCCGCCGACGCCGACGATGAGCCCGCCGAGGCTCGGGCCGACGAGCGTGCCGAAGGTCATCGTCATCGAGTTGAGCGCGTTGGCGGCGCGCAGCTGCTCGGCGGGGAGCAGGCGCGGGATCATCGAGGTCCTGGCGGGCGAGTTGAGCGCGGCGCAGACCGACTGCAGGGCGACGATCGCGTACAGGAACCAGACGTGGTGGAAGCCGGCGAACGCGGCCGTGGCGAGGGCGGCGGAGAGCACGGCGGAGCCGGTGGCGCTGGCGAGGCCGAGCTTTCGGCGGTCGACGGTGTCGGCGATCGCGCCGCCGTAGAGCCCGAAGACGATGAGCGGCACGAGCGAGAAGAGACCGACGAGCCCGACGGAGAACGGCGAGCGGGTGATCTCGTACACCTGGAGGGAGACCGCGAGCGCGGTCATGCCCTGGCCGACCCAGGAGACGGTGTTGCCGAACCAGAGGCGGCGGTAGTGCGCGGAGGTACGGAGCGGGGTGAGGTCGGCGAAGACGCGGCGGCGGTCGGCCTGGTCGGTGGCGGTCACGCGAGCTCGTACCGGAGCTCGGGACGGGCCCAGTGGATCCGTCCCGCGGGCTCGACGGTGCCGCTGCGGCGGGCTCCGGTCCTGAGGTAGAACTCCTCGGCGGGCGGATGCGCGACGACGCGTACGGACCCGAGCCCGGCGGCCCTGGCCTGCTCCCGCATGTGGTCCATGAGCACCCGCCCGACGCCCCTCCCCTGCGCCTCGTCGGCGACGAAGGCGAGGTCGAGCTCGGCCTCGTCGAGGAGCAGGGCGTAGAACCCGAGGACCCTGCCGTCCCCGTCGACGGCGACGAAGACCGGGTGGTGCTCGATGTAGGCCCCTCCGACGGTGTAGCCGTCGACCATGGCGGCGTAGTCACCCCGGTAGGCGCCGGACTTCCGCACGAGCCGGCTGAGCCGCCGCGAGTCGTCGGCGGTGGCCCGCCGAATGGAGAGGGACATGGGGTGAGTATAGGGGCGGGGGTGGGAACGGGTCCTTACGGATGGCTGGAGCGGGTCCTCACCGAGGGTGGGTGCGGCCCCGGAGGGAGGAGCGGACCTCCCCCGGGATGTCGCCGTACGACGAACAGAGCTTCACGGGACGGGTGCGGCCATGACCGCACGGGCCTGCGCGACGGCTGTCTGCGGTGGTGTGGTCGCGCCTTGGGCGTGGGTGGCGTCGTAGGGCTTGTCGCCGAGGGTTCGGCGGGCCGCGGCCTCCGCCCGGTCCACGTCCGCCCGCTCCGCCGCCGGGAGCGGTGCGCCCGTGGAGGAGCGCAGGGCGGCCGCCGCGCCCAGGAGGAGGGCCGCGGCCTCGGCGCGGCCGGTCAGGGCCGCCGCTCCCGCCAGGCCCTCCAGGGCCAGGGCCACGGCCCGTGGGTCCCCGGTCGTCAGTGCCGTCGCGTACCCCTCCTCGTGGAGGGCGAACGCCCGCGCGCCGTCGCCCCGCAGCTCCGCCACGAAGCCCAGCTCCGCGAGGATCAGCGCGTTGGCGCCGTCGAGCCCGACGAGGCGGTGCCAGTCGAGGACCTCCCGCAGGTGCGCCTCGGCCTCGTCGAGCAGGCCCGCGCGGCGCGCGCCGAGGCCCAGGCCGAGCACCGCGTTGATCTCGCCCGCCCGGAAGCCGACCTCGATCGCCTTCTCCCGGCCCGCCCGGTGGTAGGCGCGGGCCTGCGCCAGGTCGCCCATGAGGAGCGCGGTCCGGCCGAGCCCCGACAGCAGATCGGGCACCTCGGTCGTGATCCCCAGGGCCTCCGCGGTCTCCAGGCCTGCCTGCTTGAGCCGCGCGGCCCGCGCGTACGCGCCGTGCACCTCGGCCACCGTGGCCAGCGGATAGACGGACCAGAGCCCGCCCCACGCGTCGCCCAGCCGCTCGAACAGGGCGGCCGACGCGGTCGCGTCCGACTCCGCCCCGGCCAGGTCGCCCCTGAGGAGCCGCTGCACCGACCGGTCCGCCTGGGCGGCGGCCTCTCCCCACGGGTCGCCGAGGGCCAGGAACCCGTCGAGCGCCTCTCCGGTGAGCGCCTCGCCCTCCCCCTGGTCACCGGTCCCGCACAGCGCGTGGGCCAGGAACCAGCGGGGCCAGGGTGCGGCTCCGCCCGCCACGGCGTCGTGCTCCCCGAGCGCGGTCTCGATCCGCCGCCTGCGGTCCGTGCCGTTGCCGCCCATGACCGAGCAGCCGGTCCGCCAGACCTCGACCCGGGCGCGGAGCAGGGCCTCGCCGCCCGCCGTCCCCAGGGCGGCCGTCGCCGAGCGGACCGCCTCGCCGAGGCGGCCGCGCAGCACCCAGTACCAGGCGAGCGCGTCCACGAGACCGAGGGCCTCCCGCGCCGCTCCGTGCTCGACGGCCCGGTCGAGGGCGGCGCGCAGATTGCCGCTCTCGGCGTCCAGCCGCACCAGCCACTCCCGCTGCCCGTGCCCGCGCAGCTCGGGCTCCGCGGTGCGGGCGAGGCGCGTGTAGTGGGCGAGGTGACGGTCCCGTACGGCGTCGGTCTCACCCACCTCCGCCAGCCGCTCCAGGCAGTACGCCGCGACGGATTCGAGCAGCCGGTAGCGCGGCCCGTCCTTGCCGTCGACGGCGACGACGAGGGAGCGGTCCACCAGCCGCGCGAGCAGGTCGAACACGTCCTCGACCGCGATCTCCTCGCCCCCGCAGACCTCCTCGGCGGCTTCCAGGGTGCACCCCTCCGCGTGGACGGCGAGCCGCCGCAGCACGGTCCGTTCGGGCTCGGGCAGCAGCTCCCAGCTCCAGTCGATGACGGCGCGCAGGGTCTGCTGGCGGGCGGGCGCGCCCCGCTGTCCGGCGCTGAGCAGCCGGAACCGGTCGTCGAGCCGTTCCAGGAGCCGGTGGACGCCGAGGGCGCGGACCCGGGTGGCCGCGAGTTCCAGGGCGAGCGGGATGCCGTCGAGGCGCCGGCAGACGGCCGCCACGGCGGCGCGGCCCTCGACGTCGAGGACGAGCCCGGGCGCGGCCGCCACCGCGCGGGCGGTGAACAGCTCGACGGCGCTGTCGGGGCTGAGCGGCGGTACGGCCCACAGGGTCTCCCCCGCGAGGGCCAGGGGTTCCTGGCTCGTCGTCAGGACGACCAGGCCGGGCGCGGTGCGAAGGAGCAGTTCGGTCAGCGCGGCGGCCTCGTCGATCACGTGCTCGCAGTTGTCGAGGACGAGCAGGAGCCGCTTGCCCCGCAGCACGTCGGCGAGGCGCCGGGCGCCGCCGCGCGGGCGTTCGGGGTCGTGGCCCCAGGCGCCGTCGTCGCGCAGCTCCAGTGCGGCGGCCACGACCTCGGCCAGCTCGCCCCGGGCGCCCGCGAGTTCGACCAGCCACGCGCCGTCGGGGAAGTCCTCCCGCACCTCCCGGGCCGCCTCCACGGCGAGCCGGGTCTTCCCGACGCCGCCGGGTCCGGTGAGCGTCACGAGCCGCCGGGTGGTGAGCAGTCCGCGCACCTCCGCGAGGGCGGCCGCCCGCCCGACGAGCCCGGCGAGCGCCACGGGAACGTTTCCCCGGACCTCGCCGGCCGGGGGCACGTCCGCCATCGGCACGTCCGCCATCGGCACGTCCGCCGTCGGCGCGGCGGACGGCGGCGCGGCTGCCTCGGGGGCCGCCGGATCCGTGCTCAGCGCGGGGTCCTGCCGGAGCATCGCCCGCTGGAGGGCGACCAGTTCGGGGCTCGGGTCGAGGCCCAGGTCCTCGGCGAGGCGCGCGCGGAGGGACTCGTAGCCCGCGAGGGCCTCGCTCTGGCGGCCCGCGCGGTAGAGGGCGCGCAGATGGGCGGCGCGCAGCCGCTCCCGTAGCGGATGCAGCTCGACGAGTTCGGCCAACTCGGCGGCAAGCAGTGCGTGTTCGCCGGTCGCCAGGCGGGCTTCCGCGAGCTCCTCGCGCACGACGAGCCGCGCCTCCTCCAGCCGGTTCGCGGCGGCCCGGGCGAAGGGTTCGTCGGCGAAGTCCGCGAACGCGGGCCCCCGCCACAGCTCCAGTGCCTCGGCGAGGAGCGCGGCCCGTGGCCCAGGGCGCGCCTCGGCCCGCGCGCGTGCGGCCAGAGCGGCGAACCGGTCGGCGTCCAATGCCCCTGCCGGAAGGACCAGTTGATAGCCGGGCGCGCGGGAGGCGACGAGCGCCCGACCGCCGGGCTCGGCCTCCTCCAGGACGCGGCGGAGCTGGGAGACCTTGGCCTGGAGCGCCCGCACCGGGTTGCCGGGCGTTTCGTCGCCCCACAGGTCGTCCACGAGCCGGTGCGTGGCGACGGGCCGGGCGGGGTCGACGAGCAGCGAGGCCAGCAGCGCCCGCACCTTCAGCTCGGGGACCCGGACGGGCCGCCCGTCCTCGGTCCGTACGGCCGTCTCCCCCAGCACCCCGAATCGCATGCCGCCACCGTAACCCCCGGCCCGACCTGGGCCGTAACACCGTCCGAACAGGACCCGAACCGGACCCGGGCCGAACCCGAACCGCCGCCCCGCAGAGTCGTCCTCGTCAGCCGGAAAGGCCCGGCGAACGGCCCGGCGAACGGCCCGAGAAGACGACCCAGAGGAGCACCTCATGTCCACCACCTCCCTCCCCCTCACCGGCAGGACCGCCCTCGTCACCGGCGGCAGCCGGGGCATCGGCCGCGCGATCGCCCTCCGCCTCGCCGCCGACGGCGCCCGCGTCGCCGTCCACTACGCGAGCAACGAGACGGCCGCGAAGGAGACCGTCGCGGCGATCGAGCGGGCCGGCGGCGCCGCCTTCGCCCTGCGGACCGAACTCGGCGTCCCCGGCGACGCCGAGGCCCTCTGGACCGCCTTCGACGCGCACGCCGACGGCGTCGACATCCTGGTCAACAACGCCGGGATCGCGGGCCCCGGCACCATCGACGAGGTCGAGGAGGCCGACTACGACCGGGTGTTCGCGGTCAACGCCAAGGCGCCCTTCTTCATCGTCAAGCACGGCCTGGGCCGGCTCCGCGACGGCGGCCGGATCATCAACATCTCCTCCGGTGTCACCAAGGTCGCGTTCCCCGGCATGACCTCCTACGCGGCCTCCAAGGGCGCCGTCGAGGTGCTGACCCTGACCCTCGCCCAGACCCTCGGCTCCCGGGGCATCACCGTCAACGCGGTCTCCCCCGGCACGATCGAGACCGACATCCACCCGTGGATGGCCGACCCGGCCGCCAAGGCGCACGCCGCGGGATTCTCGGTCTTCGACCGTGTCGGGCAGCCGGGCGACGTGGCCGACGTCGTCGGCTTCCTCGCCTCCGACGACGCCCGCTGGGTGACCGGTCAGAACATCGACGCGAGCGGCGGCTCCGGTCTCGGCCTCTGAACCACCCCCACCCCCCTCGGAAGGCACCGGAAAGTACCGGAAGGAACCCGTCATGGCCCGCCACACCCTGCTCGTCCACGCCCACCCCCGCCGCGACTCGCTCACCGCCCAGGTCGCCGCGCTCGCCCACGACCGGCTGACGGGCGCGGGCGGCACCGTCGACGTACTCGACCTGTACGCCGAGGAGTTCGACCCCGTCCTCGGTCCGGCCGACGAGCCGGACTGGGAGGACCGGGAGAAGCGGTACACCCCCGAGGTGCACGCCCACATGGAGCGCGTCCTGGCCGCCGACGACCTCGTCGTGGTCTTCCCGGTCTGGTGGATGGCGCCGCCGGCCGTCCTGAAGGGCTGGATCGACCGGGTGTGGAACTACGGCTTCGCCTACGGCCGCAGCAAGCCGCGCCTGGCCGCCAAGCGGATGGTGTGGCTGGCGCTGATGGGCAACCCGCGGGAGGAGATCGAGAAGCTGGGCCTGGAATCCGTCGTGGACCTCCAACTGCGCGTCGGGGTCTCCGAGTACTGCGGGATCAGGGACTCCTCGGTGCGGATCGTGTACGGCACCGAGCTGTCCGGCGTACCGAAGGAGCTGCGCCCGGAGCGGGTGCGGGAGCTGCTGGCCGAGGCCGGCGCGGCACTGGACGGAGGACTGTCGCGATGAGCGCGCACACGGACGCGGACACGAGTACGAGTACGAGTACGAGCACGAGCACCGCGGACACCGGCGCCGGGGCGGCGCCCGCACGGGCCGGTGCCCGGCAGTGGCTGGGACTCGCCGTCCTCCTGCTGCCCGTCACGTTGATGACGGCGGACCTCGGGGTGCTGTGGCTGGCCACCCCGTACCTGGCGGCCGATCTGCAGCCCAGCGGCGCCCAGTTGCTGTGGATCACCGACATCTACGGCTTCCTCACCGCCGCCACCCTCGTGGTCATGGGGACGCTCGGCGACCGGCTCGGCAGACGGCGGCTCCTGATGGCGGGCTCGGCGGGCTTCCTGCTCGCCTCGCTGCTCGCCGCGTACGCGCCGAACGCCGGAACGCTGATCGCGGCCCGCGCCCTGCTCGGCGTGGCGGGGGCGGCCGTCCTGCCCTCGACGCTCGCGCTCATCAGCCACATGTTCGCGGACGCCCGGCAGCGGGCCACCGCGATCGCGATGTGGGTCACCGCGCTCTCCGTCGGCCTCGCGATCGGCCCGGTCGTCGGCGGTGTGCTGCTGGCGTCCTGGTGGTGGGGGTCGGTGTTCCTGATCGGGCTGCCGGTCATGCTGGTCGCGCTGGTCACGGCGCCCGTGCTGCTCCCCGAGTACCGCGATCCGCGCCCGGGCCGACTGGACCTGGCGAGCGTGGCGCTCTTCCTGCTCGCGGTGCTGCCGCTGGTGTACGGGGTGAAGTCGCTGGCCGCGCACGGCCCGACGGCCGGGACGGGCGCCGCCTTCGCCGCCGGCGCCGCCTTCACGGCCCTCTTCGTCCGCCGGCAGAACCGTCTCGCCACCCCGCTGCTCGACCTGCGGCTCTTCCGCAGCAGGGCGTTCACCGGAGCGCTGCTCACGCTGCTGCTCGGGATGACCGCGCTCAACGGGGTGGAGTACCTGGTTCCGCAGTACCTCCAGGCGGTCGCGGGGCTCTCTCCGCTCGCGGCCGGGCTGTGGCTGCTGCCGGGGGCGGCGGGGCTGATCGCCGGCTCGCAGCTGACCCCGCCGCTGGCCCGCCGCTTCCGTCCCGCGTACGTGCTGGCCGGCGGGGTGCTGGTGTCGCTGACCGGGTACGCGGCCGTCGCCCTGGGCACCGGGGTGGTCGTGGCCTCCCTGGGTCTTACGGTGATCATGTTCGGGGCCGCCCCGATCAGCGTCCTGGGGACGGCGCTCGCGGTGGGCGCGGCTCCGCCGGAGAAGGCGGGCGCGGCGGCGGCGACCGGCCAGACGGCGTACGACCTGGGCCTGGCCCTGGGGATCGCGGTGACCGGCAGCGTGGCGGCCGCGGTCTACCGCGCGGGCATCCCGTCGGACGCCCCTGCGGCGGCGCGGGAGTCGCTGGGCGCGGCGGGGGCGCTCGGCGACGCGGGGCTCCTGACGGCGGCCCGGGAGTCGTTCACCACGGCGCTCCAGTCGGCGTCGGCGCTGAGCGCGGGCTTCGCCCTGCTGACGGCGGTCCTGGTGCTCGCCCTGCTCCGGGGCGTCCCCCGGATCTCCTCGGACGCGTCCTAGGGCCTGTCCGGTGGATCAGGGCCGGACAGGCCGCGGCGTCTGGTGCGGTGCATCGCAAGGCGCCGGAGCGTCTCGATAGCGGAGCTATCG
>NZ_JBEZNQ010000128.1:0-12849 GCF_040653315.1 Streptomyces sp. NPDC047981
GCCGTGGCCGTCGACCGACGGCGGCGATCCTGCCGCCAGAGGGTCGGCGGCCGTTCCGGCAGCGCCTTCCGGGCGCGGGGCCGGGCGGTCGGTGCGCGCCTCCTCCAAGGCGATGGCGAGGCTCATGCGGTGCCAGAGGATCTCGTCCGGGTCGTCGGCCACCGTCAGCCGCTCCGCGATCTCGCGGGAGGCAGCGGACTCCGGCAGCGCCGAGGGGGGTTCCGGGCGCAGCCGGTGGAGATGGGTGCGTTCGTACGGATCGTCGACGACCTCCGCCAGCTGGGCCGGGTCGAGGAGCGAAGCGATGGCCGCCGCCCTGATCCAGGGGTCCTCGGTCGCCCTGAGGAGCAGCCCCAGACGCCGGGCTCGCCAGTTGCGCGGGCGGCAGTCCTCTCCCCCGTCGACGCGCTCCCTGATCTCGACCGGCAGCCTGCCGGCCAGCAGGGCCGGCTGGGTGAGGGCGAACTCGCCCACTTCGGCGGCGAGATAGAGCCAGACCACCGCGCGGTAGCGGTTGAGGTAAAACCGCACCGGGCTCAGGTGCCCCGTCCTGGCCAGCCGGGTGAAACGCTCGGGCGGTACGGACAGCAGTGCCGCCGCCTCGGCCGTACCGACCGTCCGGACCCGCTCCCGCAGCCCGGACGGGAAGTCCGGTGCGGCTTTGAGCCGGTCCACCTCGGCCTGCGCGACCCTGCGCCGCCCGCCCCGCGCTCCGGCGACCCCCGCCGCGGTGCCCGGGGCCCGGGGCGCGCCCGGTGCGGCGCCCGGCACGGTCCGCACCAGGCCCAACTGGACGGCGAGCTGGAACTCGTCGCGCCTCAGTTCCAGTTCCTGCGCGGCTCGCGTCTGCGCCAGCGTGCGGGTGTCCACTTCTCCTGCCATGACGGTCTCCCCCGTGAGTGCGATGACTACTCTCGGTGACGACCGTAGCGCGGGGTGGCTCGACCCCGCTCGCCCTGTGGAAAACTCAGAGATCGATCCCGCCCGGCTGACGCGCCGCCACGCCGAGGTGCTCTCCGACTCGGTTGACCAGCAGCGTCATCTCGTACGCGACCTGGCCGACATCCGCCTCCGCGCCGCTCAGGACGCACAGGCAACTGCCCTCGCCCGCCGCCGTGACGAAGAGCAGGGCCTCGTCGAACTCGACCATCGTCTGCCGGGCGCGCCCGGCCTGGAAGTGCCGGCCCGAGCCGCGCGCGAGGCTGTGCAGCCCGGAGGAGACGGCGGCGAGGTGCTCGGCGTCCTCGCGGGCCAGTCCGCTGCTCGCGCCCGTGACCAAGCCGTCGTTGGACAGCACCAGCGCGTGCCGTATGTACTCGACCCGGCGGGTCAAGTCGTCCAGGAGCCAGTCCAGTTCCGTGTCCAGCGCCATGCGTCGGTCCTTCCCCCTGTGTGTGGCGTCCCCGTCGACCCGAAGTCCCCGCGGTCCGCGTGTCGCGAGCAAGCCTTACGCACTGTCGTGGACAGGGCAAGCACCCCCGGCCGCCCGGTGTCCTCCGGGGCACGACGGAGCGCTGACGAGTGCCCGGAACACCGCCGGTGGCGGAGCATGGGGGCATGGCAAAGATGACCGAGGAACAGTGGCGGGCCTTCGTGTCCGAGGGCACCCGTACCGCCAAGCTGGCCACCGTCCGCGACGACGGCAGTCCGCACGTGGTCCCGATCTGGTTCGTGCTCGACGGCGACGACATCGTCTTCAACACCGGCAAGGCGACCGTGAAGGGCCGCAACCTGGCCCGCGACGCGCGCGTGGCGCTGTGCGTCGACGACGACCGGCCGCCGTTCGCGTACGTCTCGCTCCGGGGCCGCGCCGAGATCAGCGAGGACCCCGCGGAGCTGCGCCGCTGGGCCGCCCGCATCGGCGGCCGGTACATGGGCGAGGACCGCGCCGAGGAGTTCGGCGCGCGCAACGGCGTTCCGGGGGAACTCGTCGTCCGTGTACGGGTGGAGAGGGTGACCGCCGAGAACGGCGTCGCCGACTGAGCCCACGCTCCGGAGCCGGGCGCGGCGGGCTCCCGGCTCCGCCCACCCGCACCGGCACCGTCCCGCACAGGCCCCGTCCCGTCGGACCGCCGCGCGGCGGGGCCTTCTCACCCGACCGAGTCCAGCAGCCGTGCCGCGTGCATCCGGCCCGCGTACTCGACCAGCCGGATCAGCACTTCCTTGCCCGAGTCCCGGTCCCGCGCGTCGCAGAGCACCACCGGCGTGCCCCGGTCCAGATCCAGCGCCCTGGAGACCTCGTGCGCACCGTAGTTCCGCGCGCCCGCGAAGCAGTTGACGGCGACGACGAACGGGATCTTTCGGTGCTCGAAGTAGTCGACCGCGGGGAAGCAGTCCTCCAGACGTCGTGTGTCGGCGAGGACGACGGCTCCGAGCGCCCCCTGGGACAGCTCGTCCCAGAGGAACCAGAACCGGTCCTGCCCGGGCGTGCCGAAGAGGTACAGGGAGAGCCCGGACCGGATGGTGATCCGGCCGAAGTCCATGGCGACCGTCGTGGTCGTCTTCTGGTCGACGCCCCCCGTGTCGTCGACCGACTCCCCCGCCCGGCTGAGCTGTTCCTCCGTGCGCAGCGGCCGGATCTCGCTGACCGCGCCGACCAGGGTGGTCTTGCCGACGCCGAATCCGCCGGCGACCAGGATCTTCAGCGCGAGGGCCGTGGAGTCCACGCCACCGCCCGCACCCGTGCTCTCAGAGCGCTCGTAGGCCATCGATGACTTCCCTCAGGATCCGTTCGTCGGGCAGCTGCGCGGGCGGCACGGGTCGGCTGACCTTGACGAAGCCCGCTTCGAGGAGGTCGCCGAGGAGGACCCGGACGACTCCGATGGGCAGATCGGCGTCGGCGGCCAGTTCGGCCACCGACTGTGTCTCCGCCCGGCACAGGGTGAGCAGGGCCCGGTGTTCCGGGCCGAGGAGCGACTCCTCGGCCCGGCCGGGCGGGTCGTCGTCGACGACGACGAGCGCGATGAGGTCGAACCGTACGTTGCTGGGGCCCGGCTTCGTACGGCCACCGGTCATGGCGTACGGCCGGACGAGCGGACCGGCGTCCGCGTCGTACCACTGACTGCCCGGCACGGGCTGGCCGTCGCCGGTGCTGTCCACGTTCATGGGGTGTCTCCGGTCAGCCGGCGGCCGGCGGGGTCGCGGTGAGCCGCGGCGGGGTGTGCAGATGCTCACCGACCCGCTTGACCAGTCGGGCCATCTCGTAGGCGATGAGTCCGATGTCGGCGCTGGCCGAGCTGAGGACGGCGAGGCAGGAGCCGTCCCCCGCGGCGGCGACGAACAGGAACCCGTCGTCCATCTCGACCATCGTCTGGCGCACCCCGCCGGTGTGGAAGTGGCGGCCCGCGCCCTTGGCGAGGCTGTTGAAGCCGGAGGCGATGGCGGCCAGGTGCTCGGCGTCCTCACGGCTGAGTCCGCTGGAGGAGCCGACGGCGAGGCCGTCGTTGGACAGGACGACCGTGTGCCGGACTTCGCGGACCCTCACGACGAGGTCGTCGAGGAGCCAGTCCAGTTCACCGGAGCGGTGGTGGGACATCCTCTCGTGGTCGATCATGCGTGGTCTCCTTCACTGCCGGGGGCGCGGCCCTGGTCGGGGCCGAAGTCGCGTCCGTGGTCGGGGGCGTTGCCGTGCTGGTGGCCGGAGCCGGTTCCGAGGGGGCGTCTGCTGCCGGGGGCCGTGCCGCCGCCCCGCGTCCAGCCGTCGCGGTAGGCGGTCATCCGGTCCCTGACCTGCTCGGGGGTGCGTTCGCCCGCGCCCTGCACGGTCGGCGTGGGCGGGAGGTCGGCCGGCGGAGCCTCGCGCAACTGCGGTACGAGGCTGGCCTGACGGATCCGGCGGGGCAGGTCGCCGGAGTCGTCGGCGGGAGCGCCCGGCTGGGCCGGGACGGGCGGGGTCCGGGGCGTCGGCTGAGCCTGTGGGGGCTGCGGCGTGCGCGGGCCCTGCTGGCCCTGCGAGGAGGGGCGGCCGCGCCCGCGGAGGCTGGTCACCCCGGCCGGGGGCTGTTCGGGCACCCCCTGGTCCGGCGCGTCCGGCTGCCCCGCGAGCGCGGGGATGCGGGGCGGGCGGGGCAGGGACTGTGGTGGGGACGGGGGCGTCGTCGGGGACTGGGGGTGGGACGGGGGCAGGGACTGGGCGCGCACGGAGCCGGCGGTGACGGACTGCTGGGGGTGCTGGTGGCGCGGGAAGCCGGCGTCCGCGCCGCCCGGGCGTTCCCGGTGGACCGTGTGCCCGTACGGTCCGTCCCCGAAGGACGGTTCGGAGGTCCGGCCGTTCGGTGTGCCCTTCCCGGGCGGGAGCGCGCCCTGCAGCACGTCGATGGGCAGCAGCACGACGGCCGTCGTGCCGCCGTAGGGCGAGGTGCGCAGGTGGACCTTGATGTCGTGCCGGGAGGAGAGCCGACTCACGACGAACAGGCCGAGCCGGTCGCTGTCGAAGAGGTCGAGGGCCTCGGACTGCGCGATCCTCGTGTTGGCCTCGGCGAGGGTTTCCTTGCCCATGCCGAGGCCGCGGTCCTCGATCTCCAGGGCGTAGCCGTTGCCGACGGGTTCGCCGCTGATCCGCACCTTGGTGTGGGGCGGGGAGAACTGGGCCGCGTTCTCGATGAGTTCGGCCAGCAGGTGGGTGAGGTCGGCGACGGCGCCGCCGACGACGGACGTCTCGGGGAGCTGTCGCATCTCCACGCGCGCGTAGTCCTCGATCTCGGAGACGGCGGCGCGTACGACGTTGGTCAGCGGAACGGGCATCCGCCAGGCGCGTCCGGGTGCCGCGCCGGACAGGATGATCAGGCTCTCCGCGTGGCGCCGCATACGGGTGGTCAGGTGGTCGAGCCGGAAGAGGTCGCCGAGTTCGGAGGGGTCGTCCGCCCGGCGTTCCATGCTGTCGAGCAGGTTGAGCTGACGGTGGACCAGGACCTGGCTGCGCCGGGCGAGGTTGACGAAGACGCCGGAGATGCCGCTGGCGAGTTCGGCGCGTTCCACGGCGGCGGAGAGCGCGGCGCGGTGGACGGTGGAGAGCGCCTCGCCGACCTGGCCGATCTCGTCCTGGGGGGCCGGCCCGGGCGGCGCCTCGGCCTGGACGTCGATCTCCTCGCCCGCCCGCAGCCGCGCCATGGCGGACGGCAGTTTGCGCCGGGCGATGCCGAGGGCCGTGTTGCGCAGGCTGATCAGCTCGATGACCAGGCCGCGCCCGATGCGTACGGAGATCACGAGGGAGGCGGCGACGGCGGCGAGGCCGAGCAGGACGGCGGCGCCGCCCGCGGTGAGGACGCCACCGCCGAAGGGGGCCGCGCGGTCGGCGGCGGCGCGCCGGGCGTCGGTCTCGATGGTCGCCAGGCCGCCGCGTACGACGGCCATCGCGTCGTCCCAGGTGGAGGCGGGCACGGCCTGGAGTGCCTTGCGGCCCGCGGCGACGGCGACGATCCGGTCCTCGGCGGTGGTGAGCTGGCGGTATCCCCGCTCGTCGGCGAGCTTCTCCCAGGCGGCCCGCTCGGGGCCGCGCAGGTCGGCGGTGGCGGACTCGGTGAGGGTGCGCCGGGTCTCGACGGCGCCGGTGAACAGCCGCTGCCTCTCCGCGCTCAGCTCGCCCCCGAGGTACGCGGAGCCGAGCAGGGCGTCCTCGCGGGCGAGCATCTCGCCGACCCGGCCGAACTCGAGGAGCACGCGCGCGTGGGCACCGACTTCGGCGTCCTGGATGCCGGCCAGGGCGCCGCCGACGGCGAAGGCGGCGGTGATCGTGTCCGTGTACCGGGTGTACACGGCGTTCCACGCGACCTTGCCGGCCGCGGCCTCGGTGCGCAGCGCGGCCAGCCCTTCGACGTCGCCGACGAAGCGGCCGACCCGGTCGGCGACCTCGCGGGGGAGGTCGCCCGTGGTGCCGACGGTGTGCCGGTCGTCGAGGCGGAGCCGGGCCACGGCCGCGTCGGTGCGCCGCGCCTGGTCCTTGAGTTCCGTGGCGCGCCCGGTGCCGGGCGAGGTGACCTGGCGGACCGCGGCCCTGCGCTCGGCCTGCAGCGCGGTGATCGCGGCGGCGACGGGTTCGCGGATCTCGGCGTCGACCCGCTGGAGTTGGCGCAGTCGGGCGATGTCCTGGGCGGTGGTGACCGTGGCGAACCCCCACAGGGCGAGGAGCGAGACCACGGGAACCATCAGCAGCGAGACGATCTTCGCGCGGACCGTACGGGGGCGCAGTCCACGGCGCCGGGGAGCGGTCGACGGAGTGCCGAGCGGCGTCGCGGTCCGGTGGCTCGGGCCGAGGGGGTCGGTGGCCCCGGGCGGGGCTTCGGGGGCGCGCTCGGACGGTTCGTCGGCGGGCGGCCCCGCGTGCGCGCGCCGTCCCCGCGCCGCCTGCTGCGGCGCCGGGGTCCCGGCGTCCTGGGTGTTGCGGGGAGTTCGCATGGCCTCCTCGTTCCGGCTGCGTCTGTCGTGGTGCGGTGTGTGTACGTCGCGTGCGGGGTGGGCGGGGCGGGCGCTGCCGGCGCCGTGGTCCGGCGGAGCGGTGCCGCGACGGTCCTGCGGGGGGGAGGAACGTTTCGCGCGGACCGGGGCTCCGACCGGGGCTCTACGGACCGGGCGGACCGGCGTCCACGGGCCCCGCCGGATAGGCGTACGAGGGCGTGGCGCCCGCGGACGGGGCGTACGAGGTCCCCGAGGCAGCCGTCTGCGGGCGGCCGGCGGCCGGAACCCGGCCCGCCGCGCGGAAACCGGGCGGCGCCACGTCGACCGCCCGCTCGTCCGGCTCGGCGAGCAGCTCGGCGGAGGCGTACGCGGCACGTTCCTTGGCGGTCGGGGAGAGCGCCACGAAGGCCGAGGTGATGAACAGGTAGGAACCGAGGCCCACGGCCAGCGGGAAGATGAACTGCATCGCGGTGGCGCCGGGAAGCCGCGCCGAGGAGGGCTCCACCACCACCTCGACTGCGAACATGCCGGTGTAGTGCATGCTGCTGACCGCCACGCCCATGACCAGGGAGGCGAGCGCCACGGCGGCGGGCGCGTGGATGTTGAGCGCGGCCCACAGCGCGGCCGTCGCGGCGACGACGGCGATGGCGACCGAGAGCGCGACGAGCACCGGGTCGTACGTCACCTTGCCGTGCAGGCGCAGGGCGGCCATGCCCATGTAGTGCATGCTCGCCACCCCGATGCCGGTCGTCAGACCGCCGATCAACAGGGAGCGGCCGCGCTCGCGGCCGTAGCCGACGGCGAAGACGCCGACTCCGACGACGGCCATGGCGATGACCAGGCTGAGGATGGTCAGCGGAACGTTGTAGCGGATGTCCGTTCCGGTGACGCCGAAGCCGAGCATCGCGACGAAGTGCATCGTCCAGATGCCGGTGCCGATGGCGGACGCGGCGGTGAGGAGCCAGTTGCGGCGCGAGCGGCCGGTCGCGTCGAGCGCTCGTACGGTGCAGCGGAGCCCGAGGGCGGCGCCTATGCAGGCCATCGCGTACGACAGCACAGGTGTCAGCCAGCCGAAGGCGGCGTGGTCCAGGTGTCCCATGACTCAGGGACGCTAGTCCGGACAAGGGGGCGCATCAGGGGCGCATTTCGAAAGCTGATGGAATATGACGCAGAGATGTTCCAGAACGATCGTGCCGCGCTCGAACGTGGACACAGGACGTTCACCCCAGGGACTGAGGCATCATGCACGCATGAGCGATGACCCCACCCATGTCCAGGAGTTCTTCGGCCCTCGCGCCGCCGGCTGGGACGCCCGCTTCCCCGACGACACCCCCGCGTACGCCGCCGCCGTCGCCGAACTCGGGCTGCGCCCCGGCGACGCCGTACTGGACGCCGGGTGCGGGACCGGCCGGGCACTGCCCCCGCTGCGCGCGGCCGTCGGCCCGAAGGGGACGGTGCTCGGCGCGGATCTGACCCCCGAGATGCTCGCCGCGGCGGTACGCGCCGGGCGCGACGAGTCCGGCGCCCTGCTCCTGACGGATGTCGCCCGACTGCCGCTGCGCACCGGCGCGCTCGACGCGGTGTTCGGGGCGGGGCTCGTCTCCCACCTGGCGGATCCGGGCCCGAACCTGCGCGAACTCGCCCGGGTCGTGCGACCCGGCGGACGGCTCGCCCTCTTCCACCCGGTCGGCCGGGCCGCGCTCGCCGCCCGACATGGCCGCCTGCTCACCGAGGACGATCTGCGCGCCGAGCACAACATCCGCCCGCTTCTGTCCGGTTCGGACTGGCGCATGGTCAGTTACGTGGACGAGGACGACCGTTATCTGGTGGTCGCCGTGCGCCAGGACCCGGAGGGGGCGCGCGGGTCGTCCGCCGTGAGCGGGGCCTGAGCCGTGCGTACGCGAACGTGAGCCTCGTGTGAGCGGAGTGTGAGCCCGCGGTGACCGGGGCATGAACCGCGTGTGAGGCGGACCTGGCCACGCCGACCGTCTCCGCGCCCTTCTGTCCCGGCACCACACTGTCTACGGTGGAGGTGCCGGGCAGCCATGTCCGGGAGAGGCGGCAGGCCATGGCCCGTGTGCGAACGATTCTGAACTCTCTCCTCCCCTCCACGCGCCGCGCCTCCGGCGAACGGCGCGAGCGCGTCGAGCCGCGCCGGCAGCACAACATCTTCGAGGCCGCGGCGACCTACGTCACGGGATGCGTGGAGGACGACCAGGACCGGATCGACGACGCCGTCACCTGGGTGTCGCCCGAGGCCCTGACCTTCGGCATCAACGAACTCGCCTGCCGGGCGGTGATCGCGCTCGCCCGCGAGCGGGACGAGTCGCCGGAGACCGTGGCCCGGCACCTGCTCGGGCTGCCACCCGCCTGACCCCGCGCGGAACGGGCCTGGTCACTTTCCTTCCGAAGACTCTCGACGCGCGGGTTACCCACTGGTTAAGGTGCGCCGACGACCAGATGGGGAGGCTGCCGTGGCTACCGCCGACGACGACGCGCTGTATGTGCTGACCGCCGTGCTGCTGACGCCCGCGCAGTTCCCGAGCGTGCTCGGCGACGACTACCCGGCCGCGTGCACGGCGCTCGGCCTCGAACCGTACGCCGAGGGGTACGGCCTCGTCCTCGGACAGGACGGCGCGGGCGCCCGCTGGACGGTCGTCATCGACGACGTGTCGCTGGTCGCCGTGGCCATCGCCTCCTGGGACTGCGGCATGGAGTACGACCTCTCCCCCGACGAGCGCACGGTCGTGGCGGCGCTCCCCGGCTGGCCGCTGGACGTGGCCACGGCCGCGCCCGGCCTTCCGGCCCCGCACGACCCGGACCGCGAGGAGGGCGACCGCGCTCCGCTGTCACCGCCGGACGGCGAGGGCTGGGGCCCCGCCCAGCGGCGGCTCGGCGCCGACGAGGTCGCGCTGCAGTGGGCGGACTGGCGGGCGCAGATGGACGAGGACGCCTCGCCCGAGGAGCCGGGTGGGGGCGACGGTGAGGGCGAGGGCGGGAACGGCGATTCGGCGCCCCCCGCGGACGGCGCCGAGGGGACCGCTTCCGTACGCGACCCCTACGACGGCGTGCGGCGCGCGCTCGCCGAGCTGCGCGGCTATCTCGAGGAGGCACCGCCGGTGGGCCGGGTCCGGTCCGCCTTCGCCACCGGCGAGGCGCGGATGCTCCGGGCCGACGGGCCCGGCTGGTCGCTGGTGGCCCGGACCGACGACATGGCCTTCGTCCTCCTGGACGACGAGCCGCGCGAGGTCCTCCCGGTGGCCAGGGGCAGCAAGCTGCCCGCGCTCCTGGAGGCCCTCGACGCGATGGCCGTACGCCCCTCCTGACACCCCGCGCCCGCCGAGCGGCGACTTGCCCCGATCAGACCCTTTCCAGGGGGCGGTGCGGCTCCGCGGGCAGTTCGACCCTGATCGGGTCGCCGGGACGGACTTCACCGCCCGTCAGCACGACGCTCATGATCCCGGCCTTGCGGACGAGCCGTCCGTCCTCGTCGCGGCCGAGTACCTGCTTGAGCAGACCGTGCCGGTAGGTGTCGATCTGGGCGCAGGGGTTGCGCAGGCCGGTGACCTCGACGACGGCCTCGGCACCGAGGTGCAGCCGCGTCCCGGTCGGGAGCGCGAGGAGATCGATGCCCCGGGTGGTGATGTTCTCGCCGAGGGCGCCGGGGACGACGTCGAACCCGGCCCGGGCGACCTCGTCGAAGAGTTCGGCGTGGATCAGGTGGACCTGGCGCAGGTTCGGCGCGGTCGGGTCCTGGGCCACGCGGGAGCGGTGTTTGACCGTCACTCCGGCGTGCACGTCCCCCTCGACGCCGAGGCCCGCGAGCAGCGTGATGCTGTCGCGGTTCGGCTTGGTGAACGCGTAGACACCGTTGCTGCTGACCGTCGTGACGCCGGCGTCGCTCATGAGATGGAGCCCCCTCCTCCGATGCGATGACCGCACGCGCGCGGACATGCGGCCGACCGCACGCGGGTGACCGCGTGCGGATGATCATCCAGGAGCCTACGCCAGTCGTGCTCCTGGGATCGCGGCCCGGGTCAGCGGTGGAGTTCCTTGCGGGAGATCCGGCGGAGCCGGCGCCGCTGACCGGGGTCGAGGGCGAGGTAGGCCACGGCGGGTACGCCGAGCACCACCAGCAGGGACAGCCAGAACCCGATGAGGGGCATCAGGAGGAGGCCCACGGCCACTCCCCCGATGACGACCTTCGTCCGTGTCGACATGTGCGACGCCTCCTTCTCACGCTGCCGAGCGCAGCGGCTCGCCGACCTCGTGCAGATGTCCGAGCGCCTGTCGGTAGGACTCGACGAAACCGGTCTCTGTGTAGGGGATACCCACCGTACGACAGTGCGCACGCACGGCAGGCTGGGCGAGTCGCAGGTGCGGGCGCGGCATGCTCGGGAAGAGGTGGTGCTCGATCTGGTAGTTGAGCCCGCCGAGGAACCAGTCGGTCAGGAACCCGCCCCTGATGTTGCGCGAGGTGAGCACCTGGCGGCGCAGGTGGCCCCAGCTGTCGCCGTCGGGGTGGGCGTCGGGCATCTCCATGCCCTTGTGGTTCGGCGCGAAGGCCATCCCGAGGTGGAGCCCGAGGAGCATCTGGTGGATCAGGGCGAAGACGAGGGCCTGGGCGGGCGTGAGCGTGAGGAGCAGGAGGGTCGCGTAGCCGACGACGTGGGCGAGGAGGAGGGCGCCTTCGACGAGGCGCTCGCGCCGGGCGCGGAAGGGCCCGCCCCGGGAGAACAGCGCCTGGAACCCGTACACCTTGAGGGCGATGCCCTCAAGGGTGGTCAGGGGGAAGAAGAGCCAGGCCTGGTGGCGGGTGAGCCAGCGGCGGAATCCGGTGCGTTCGGCGGTCTGGGCCTGTGCGAAGACGAGGACGTCGGCTGCGACGTCCGGGTCCTTGTCCAGGTGGTTGGGGTTGGCGTGGTGGCGGTTGTGCTTGTCGTTCCACCACTCCTGGCTCATCCCCAGCAGCAGGTTGGCGTGGACGAGCTGGATGATCCGGTTCCGGCGCCGGTCCGCGCTGATCTGCGCGTGGCCCGCGTCATGACCGACGAAGGCCACGCGGGCGGAGAGCAGGGCGAGGGGTACGGCGAGGAGGAGGGCCCACCAGGAGGGTCCGAGCAGGACCAGTCCCGCGACCACGGCGGCGAGCCCCAGGAAGTTGACCGCCATGCCGCGCGCGTACCAGCCGCTCCTCCGTTCCAGGAGCCCCTGTTCCTTGATGGTGCGCAGCAGTGGCCCGAACTCGCTGCCGCGGCCGGCGGTCGCGGTACGAGGGGGTGGGAGCGTTGCGGTGGCCTGGGACATGACGGGCTCCGGGGTCCGTGGGCGGAGGCCCGGGCACGTGCCGCCCGGGCTCCCTCGAACGTACGGACCGGTGATCCTCCGCGACCATGGCGTCACCCCCCGAGATCCCGGGGGGCTTCCCGGGGGCCGAAGGTAGGGCTGGCCGCACCCCCTGGGACCGGCACTCGGAACGTGAGCCAGGTCACCGCGTTTCCGTTCCCGCCCGGGCGGGACCTTCCTGTACCCTCGGCCGCTCGGCCCAGTAGTCAAATTTGAGGAATGTGTTGTCGCCGTCCCTGAGACTCGATGAACTCGTCCACTGTTCCGCCGTCTTCCTGCCCGCCGACCCGCCGCGCGCGGGCCGCATCGCCTTCTGGTCCCCCGAGGATCCACCGGCCTCGGCCGAGCGGCTGACCGTGGTGGGCGACGACGTGCGCCCCCGTACGGTTCCGGCCGTACTCGTACCCGTACGGGACGCCCTGCCGCTCCTCACCCGCGCCCGGTTCTCCGACGAGGCCTCGCCCGCGGCGGCGTTCTGGGGCGCCGCGTCCCTCCTCGCCCTGCACCTCGCGGCGCAGGGGCTGCTGCTGCCCGGCCTCACCGCCACCGACCGCGACGCGTGGCGGGCGGGACCGCTGGGCGCCGACGAGCTGGCCGACCTCCGGTCCCTCGCCGCGTCGATGCCGCCGGCCGCCCATGCCGTACCGCTCCCCGGTGACGGGCCGCTGCGGCTCCCCCAGCCCGAGGCGCTCCTGCGTGCCTTCGTGGACGCGGTCGTGGACGGGCTGCCACGTACGTCGGCGGCCCCGCTGGCCGCGGGCGGGCCCGCCTTCGCGGCCGACGAGCCCCAGGAACTGCCCGCGCAGCGGGGCTGGGCGGCCGACGTGGCCGCCGGCCACGACGCGGGCGTGCGACTCTCCCTGCGTCTCGAGCTGCCCGGGCTGAGCGAGCAGCGGGCCCCGGCCTTCCGCGCGGTCCTCCAGATGCACGGCGTCGCCGACCCGGCGCTGGTCGCGGACGCGGCGGAGGTCTGGGCCGGCTCCGGCCCCGCGGCCGCGGCCTTCGGGCCCCGCGCCCGGATGGACGCGCTGCTCGCGCTGCGCCGCGCCGCGCGCGCCTGGTCCCCGCTGGCGCCGCTGCTCTCGGCGGCCGTGCCGGACGCGGTCGAGC